>JAGAJF010000145.1 GCA_017829005.1 Oscillospiraceae bacterium
AAGCACTTTTTCCTGTCTGCTCCGAATTTATCCGCCAGCTTTTCGGCGGCGGTGGCAACGTTCAGACTGTGGGTATATCTTTTCTTTGAGAGCCTTATTTTCAGGATATCCTTTATTTCTTCCGTATCGGCTCCGCAGATATCAACTGCCATTTATCGATCACCCTGTTTATATATAGACTTAGACATAATATATTGTACTACATTTTTATCAACATAGCAAGATATATCTTTACTGTTAACAATTTTTTTACGAATTTCGGTGGACGAAATTTCAAAGGGTTCGGTCTCGATGATGGTGACTTTTCCGCCCAATGCCCTTACATTCTCCGCATATCCCTCTATTCGGTGGGACTCCTCGGGAGAGCGTGAGACTGCCGCTATATGGGCAATCGCGATTATTTCCCCGGATCTGTTCCATGTGGGCAGAGTGGCAAGGGAGTCGCTGCCCACCGTCAGTATAAACTTGTCCTCGGGATAAAGCTTTTGCAGATACTCAAGTGTATCAGCCGTATAGCTGGGAGTTTTCTTTTTTATCTCATAGTCCGAGACCACGCAGCGGGGGAGCTTTTCAAAGGCAAGTATGCACATTTGGAGCCTGTCCTCGCAGTCTGCCCTGTTTTCCGTGTCAAGCCCTGCTTTAAAAGGATTTACAAAGGCGGGCATGATTATTACCCTGTCGGGGGCAAGACTGCTTTCAAGCAGGGATTTCACCGCATTTACGTGACCTAAATGAACAGGGTCAAAGCTGCCGCCGAAAAGTGCCGTTATCACTTTTTCTTTTCCGCCTTGGGCAGCTCTATTTTAGGCTCCTGTGGATTTCTCTTGAAAAGCACAAGCTTATTGCCGATGGTCTGAACAACCTCGGACTTTGTTGCCTCCGCAAGCTCTGCTGCCGCTTCCGCAGATGAGAGCATTGCTGTTTCAAGGACTTTAAGTTTGACTATCTCTCTTGCCTTGAGTGCGTCGTTTACCTGGGTGATAAGGTTCTCGCCGATTCCGCTCTTGCCCACCTGCAAAATGGTGTCCTCTTTGGCGGCTATTCCTCTTAAATAGGCTCTTTGTTTGCTTGTAAGCATATTATTTCTCTCCCTTTATTACTTTTTCAAACTTCCTGAGTGCGTCACTTCTGTGGCTCACCTTGTTTTTCTCCTCGGCGGAAATTTCCGCAAAGCTTTTGTCGCCGTACATAAAGATAGGGTCATAGCCGAAGCCGTTGGTGCCCTTCTTTTCATATCCTATCTTTCCCTCGCAGACGCCTGTGACCACGTGCTTTCCGCCCTTTTCGTCAATGTAGCATATGCAGCACTTGAACCTTGCCGTCCGTTTTTCATCGGGAACGCCCTCAAGCTCGGAAAGTACCCTTGCACACCTCTTTCCTTCCTCGGCGTATCTTGCGGAGTATATTCCGGGTGCGCCGTTCAGTGCATCTACCTCAAGTCCGCTGTCGTCGGCGATAACGGGGAGCTTCAGCATATCGTAAATTGCCTTTGCCTTGAGATATGCGTTTTCCTCAAAGGTGGTGCCTGTTTCCTCCACCTCGATGTCGGCTCCCGCTTCGCTCTGGGAGACTACCTCAAAGCCCTCGGGTTCAAGTATCTCTCTGAACTCTCTCAGCTTGTTTTTATTGTTGGAAGCAAGTATAAGCTTCATATTATCACCTCTTCTATTATTCTTCGTCATTCTTTTTCTTCTTGCCGAAGGTTATCTCCTTGAACAGGAAGCCGAATTTGCCGTCTTTGAGGCTCTTCTTTTCCGCAGGCTTTTCTTCCTCGGGAGCTTCTTCGGATATCTCTTCGCTGTCGGCGGTTTCTTCGTCGGTCTCATTTTCGGGGATTTCTTCGGGAATTTTTTCTTCGCTTGTTTCAGTCACAGCTTCAGGCAGTTCATCGGCTGTTTCTTCATCGGATACATCGGAAATATCCTCTGTCTCGATTTCGGGAACAGCTTCTTCCATGGTTTCCTCTTCGGGAACATTATCGGGAATTTCTTCGGATATCTCTTCGGAAATTCCTTCCTCACTGTCACCCGTAAGTCTCTCGTAATTTCCGCTGAATTCCGTTTCGGAAACGAAAAGTGCCTCCGCATAATCGTGAGCGGAAAAGTCCATAAGGTCGTCTATCTTCTCGCCCACGCCCACAAGCTTTACGGGTATTCCAAGCTCACGGTGAATGGTGATGATGATGCCGCCCTTTGCCGTACCGTCAAGCTTTGTAAGAACAATGCCCGTAATATCGGCAGTTTCCGAGAAGAGCTTTGCCTGATTTACAGCGTTCTGACCTGTGGTGGCGTCAAGGACGAGAAGGGTCTCAAGGGAGCAGTTTTCCGCCTGCTGACGGCATATCCTTGTTATCTTTTTAAGCTCGTCCATAAGATTTTTCTTGTTGTGAAGTCTTCCTGCCGTGTCGCAGATAACTACGTCCGCACCTCTTGCCTTTGCCGCTGTGATGGCGTCAAAAACCACCGCCGCAGGGTCGGAGCCTTTGGAGTGCTTTACTATTTCGGCACCTGCTCTTTCAACCCATACCTGGAGCTGGTCTATAGCTGCCGCACGGAAGGTGTCCGCTGCTGCCACTATGACCTTCTTGCCCTCGGAGGTGAGCCTTGCGGCAAGCTTTCCGATGGTGGTGGTCTTGCCTGCTCCGTTTACGCCGATGACCATTATCACTGCAGGCTTTGAGGAAAGGTCAAGCTTTTTGTCCTCGCCAAGCATTTCGGCGATTATTCTTTTCAGCTCGTCCTTGATAAGCATAGGCTCTTTTATGCCCTTTTCCTTCACTGCTTTTCTCAGCTCCGAGCAGATATCCACAGAGGTCTGGACGCCGATATCGCACATAATGA
The DNA here is from genome assembly GCA_017829005.1 of Oscillospiraceae bacterium. Classification (GTDB taxonomy): domain Bacteria; phylum Bacillota; class Clostridia; order Oscillospirales; family Ruminococcaceae; genus Huintestinicola. The sequence goes on from JAGAJF010000145.1 coordinate 2,841, forward strand.
GAGTTTCTTCCAGCTCCTCAAAAAAATCCTCGTCGATCTTGGTAAAGGAGTTCAGCAGGGAATTGACCTTTCCCATCATAGAGTCCCTTGTTTTTTTGATGCCCTCGGCAATTTTTTCAAAAAATCCCATAAATAGTCCCTTCCTTTCTTGAGAGTTTTGTGTTTTCCGTAAGGAAATTTCGGTCGTCAGACCGAAAAACAAAACTCAGAGTTTGAAAATCTTTGATTTTCAAACCATTCCTCCAATAATTTAGTCGGTAATATCCTCTGCAGGGGGCTGTTCCATTTTCAGAAGCCTTGAAATGCCCTTCTCCTGCATGGTTACGCCGTACATAACGTCCGCTTCCTCCATAGTGCCCCTACGGTGGGTGACGGTGATAAACTGGGTGGTATCGGTGAAATTGTGAAGATACTGGGCGTATCTGGTAACGTTCATATCGTCAAGCGCCGCCTCGATCTCGTCAAGGATACAAAAGGGCGCGGGACGGAGCCTGAGTATGGCAAAGTATATGGCAATTGCCACAAACGCCTGCTCGCCGCCCGACAGCAGGGACAGGCTTTTGATGACCTTGCCCGGGGGAGCTACGTTTATCTCAATTCCCGATTCAAGCACATCGTCGGGGTCGGTGAGGGTAAGCTCTGCCTTTCCGCCGCCGAAAAGCTCGGTGAATATCTGCTTGAAGTTATTATTTATGATATTGAAGCTTTCGGAGAATTTCTGCTTCATGGTTTCGGTAAGCTCGTCGATAAGCTTTTCAAGCTCACGCTTGGAGCTGTTTACATCGGAAAGCTGTCCCGACATAAATTCGTATCGCTCAGAAACTTCCTTGTATTCCT
>JAGAJF010000002.1 GCA_017829005.1 Oscillospiraceae bacterium
CCCGACAGCGGAATGGTATTTATCGGACTTATGGGAATGACCGACCCGCCGAGAGAGGAGGCAAAAAAAGCCGTCCGTCTTTGCAAAAGCGCAAGGATACGAACGGTAATGATTACGGGCGACCACAAAAATACAGCGGCGGCTGTTGCCCGTCAGGCAGGTATACTCACAGGCGAGGGCAGAGTTATCACAGGGGAAGAAATGAGTAAAATGACCGACAGAGAGCTTGAAAATGCGGCTCGTGAAGCTTCTGTCTTTGCCCGTGTCTCCCCTGCCGACAAGCTGAGGATAGTGAGAGCCTACAAGCGGCTGGGGCATATCGTAACAATGACAGGCGACGGCGTGAACGACGCTCCTGCGGTAAAGGAAGCGGATATCGGCGTTGCAATGGGCATTACGGGAACAGATGTCACCCGAGAAGCGGCGGATATGGTCCTCCTTGACGACAATTTCGCCACCCTCGTAAGCGCAGTCGAACAGGGACGGGGAATTTACGCCAATATCCGCAAATTTGTCCGCTACCTGCTTTCCTGCAACATCGGAGAGGTGCTGACCATGTTTTTAGGCATTGTAATGGGTATGCCAATGGTGCTTCTGCCTGCACAGATACTTCTCGTCAATCTGGTAACAGACGGTCTGCCTGCGGTGGCTCTGGGAGTCGAGCCATGCGGCGAGGAGAATATGAAAATGCCCCCGAGAAAAAAAGACGAAAGCTTCTTTTCAGGGGGGCTTATGTTCAGGATAGTGTTCAGGGGCATTCTTATCGGCATATGCACCCTTGCCTGCTTTACGGTAATGCTCAGAACAGGCGGCTCCCTTGCGGCGGCAAGAACAGGCGCACTTGCAACTCTTGTAATGTCCCAGCTTTTCCACGTGTTTGAATGCAAATCCGAAACGGGCAATATTTTTACTGTGCCTTACTTTAATAACGTAAAGCTGATACTTGCGGTGCTTTTCTCGGTGGCAGTCCTTGCGGCGGCGATATATATCCCATTTTTGCAGATGGTATTCACCACCGTACCCCTTACGGGAGAACAGCTGCTAATTGCGGCAGGACTTGCATTTGCCGCTCCCCTGCTTCAATGCTTCGGAGCAAAATGATATTATTGGGTTGGCTCTGTTTCTTCAGCTTTCTCTTCGCCCCCAAATATGACCGTAACTCCCCTTTCGGCAAGCTTATCGGTCACATCACCCGAAAGCGACCTGTCTGCGGTGAGCCTTGTCAGGGCAGGAAGATCAAGGAGTGGGGAAAGGTCGGTTATCTTCGTTCCCGAGATATCGAGGGTCTCAAGCCTTGTCATTCCCATTACAAAGGAAAGGTCGGAAACGGCACAATTAGAAACATTTAACGATTTAAGACCTGTGAGGGGGGCTATGAAGGACAGATCCGAAAGGTCGGTGCAGTCCGCATAGACCTCCTCTGCCTTTTTGTAAAGGGCGGCGTCATAGGAGGGGTCGCCCATTTCAAGTGCCTCGGGGGCGGCGTATTTATAGGGCGTTACGGACAAAGTTTCAAGGCGATCAAACTCGGGAAGGAACTCCGTCCCCTCCTCGGTCATAAGGCAGAGGGAAAGCTCACGCTCTCCCGTGTTGTAATACTGCCCGTCTATCCTTCTTGTATTGTCCGAAAGGCTGCCCGACAGGACGTTTATGCCGATAAACAGGGCTATTACAGCGGCAAGTATCACCGTCGCTTCTATGGCTCTTTTTTTCAAAATTTATCCTCCAAAACATTTCGGGGTATGATGACATCATACCCCGAAAAAATTTTTTAAATATCACAGTCTGCTGTAAAGCTCCTCATACTTTCTTGCGGAGTTGACCCAAGAATAATCGGTCTTCATACCTCTGAGAACCATCTGATCCCACTCCTTGCGGCAGTCGAAATAGATGTGCTTTGCATAGTTTATAGTAGCAAGCAGCTCTTCGCCGTTATAATTTGCAAAGGAGAAGCCGATACCCGTTCCGTCATACTCGTTATAGGGTGCAACAGTGTCCTTGAGACCGCCCGTTTCACGGACAATGGGAACTGTGCCGTATCTGAGACCAATAAGCTGAGTAAGTCCGCAGGGCTCAAACTGGCTGGGAACAAGCACAGCGTCTGCGCCTGCATAAAGCCTGTGGGCAAAGCTTTCGTTAAAGAGGATATTAGCGGAAACTCTGTCGGGCATTCTCCATGCATAGTCTCTGAAAAGATTTTCATACTGAGAGTCGCCCGTACCGATAACAACAAACTGGGTATGCTGGTCGCAGATACGGTCAAGAGCGTATCTCACAAGGTCAAGACCCTTCTGGTCGGTAAGACGGGAGATAATGGCGATCATAAACTTGTTGTCGTCCTGAGGAAGACCAAGCTCCTGCTGGAGAGCCTTTTTATTTGCAGCCTTTGCCTTCTTGACGTTCTTGATGCTGTACTGCTTTGCGATAGCTGTGTCTGTCTCGGGGTTGTATGCGTCATAGTCGATACCGTTCACAATACCGCAGAGGGACTGATTTCTCGCTCTGAGAAGTCCGTCAAGACCCTCGCCGTAGTAGGGAGTCTGAATTTCGCCCGCATATGTGCCGCTTACGGTGGTGATAAAGTCGGCATACACAAGACCGCCCTTGAGCATATTGGCGTCCTTCTTGTACTCAAGCTTGTCGGGGGTGAACACATAATCGGGCAGACCGGAAAGAGCCTTGATGGTCTTGATATCCCAGATGCCCTGGAACCTCAGGTTATGTATTGTGAATATGGTCTTTGTTCCCCAGTAGAAGGGATTGTCCTTGTAAAGAGTGTGAAGATATACGGGAACAAGACCTGCCTGCCAGTCGTGGCAATGAATGATATCGGGCTTGAAGCCGATAACGGGAAGTATCGCCATTACAGCCTTGGAGAAATAAATGAATTTCTCGATATCGTATCTTGTGTCGGCATAGGGCTTGTCTCCGCCGAAATAGAAGAGATTGTCAACGAAATAGAAGGTTATGCCGTCGTACTGATACTCCATTATTCCAACGTGAACGCTGTTGAAGCGCTGACCCATATCCATATAGAAATGGTGAACGTACTTGAAGTTATTTCTGAATTTATCGGGGATACATCTGTAATTGGGAATGATAACACGGCAGTCATACTCGTTTTTGTTGAACATTTTGGGGAGAGTTCCCACAACGTCAGCAAGTCCGCCTGTTTTAATAAAAGGAACACATTCGGAAGCTACAAAGAGAATATTTTTCATAGATCTATTTCCGCCCTTTCGGTATGTAGTACTGAGCAAACGCTCAGTAATTTCTATTCATATTATATAATATTTTTCATCAGCCGTCAATAGGTTTTTATAAATTTTCCATAATAATTGATATGCATAGGCTCTCTTTCCCTGTTTAAGTTGGAAAAGAGAGCCGCACTTTTACCCATTCATCGGCTGAATTTCCGCAAAGCGAAGATCGTCCCCGTCGGTGGTGAGTATCACGCTGTCCCCTGGCTTTATCTCCCCCTTGATTATCTTTGAGCTGAGAAGATTTTCCACCTTTTCGGTTATTTCGTGGCGCAGGACTCTTGCACCCTGAGATCTGTCCTCTTTGCAGGCAAGGAGCCTTACTGCCTCGGGAGCAAATTCCATTGATATCTCCATTGCTGCCGCACGTTCACGAAGCTCTCCGAGAAGCTTCTGAGCAAGCGCCTCAAGCTCCGTCTTTCCAAGCCTGCCGAACACTATGACCTCGTCTATCCTGCCAAGCAGCTCGGGACGAAACTGTTTTTTAAGTTCTCGTTTCACATCTGCCCTTATCCGCTTGTTCTCCTCTGCAGCTGACAAGGCTTCTCCCTCGAAGCCCAGCCTGTTTTTCTCGTTCATCTCCCGTGCGCCCACGTTTGAGGTGAGTATCAGTACGGTGTTTGCAAAGCTTGCCTGTCTGCCCTGACTGTCGGTTAGTATGCCGTCCTCCAGAATTTGCAGCAGGATATTTGACACATCGGGGTGAGCTTTTTCTATCTCGTCAAAAAGTATCACCGAATAGGGACGGCGGCGCACCCCTTCGGTAAGCTGTCCCCCCTCGTCATAGCCTACATATCCCGGAGGAGAACCGATAAGCCTTGATACGCTGTGCTTTTCCATATACTCGGACATATCAAAGCGGAGAAGTGCTTTCTCATCGTCAAAAAGGCACTCTGCAATTGCCTTTGCAAGCTCAGTCTTGCCCACTCCCGTAGGACCCGAAAAGATAAATGAACCAATTGGACGGCGTGGGTCACGAAGTCCTGCCCTGCTTCGGCGTATGGCTTCCGCCGCCGCTTTGACCGCCTCGTCCTGACCTATGACACGCTTGTGAAGCTCTTCCTCGAGAGTTAAAAGTCTTTCGGATTCATCTGCGGTGAGCCTTCCTGCAGGGATCCCCGTGGCGGCGGAAAGCACCTCGGCAATATCGTCTGATGTTACCTGCGGGCGGCTGTCATTATGGTCGCCCATGGTTTCGCTGAGGCTCTTTTTCTTTTTGGGCATATTTCTGTCTATCATTGCGGTAAGCTCATCGGCAAGGTCGTTTAATGACTTCTTTGAACCTCTGATATGCACCTTTGAAGCGGCTTCGTCAATAAGGTCGATCGCCTTATCGGGGAGACATCTGCCGTTTAAATACCTTACGGACATATCCACCGCCGCCCGTACTGCCTCGGGAGTTATCCGCACCTTGTGAAAATCCTCGTAACAGGGACACAGACCCGTAAGTATCCGCACAGCCTGCTCGGGAGTAGGTTCGCTTACGGTGACCTGCTGAAAGCGGCGTTCAAGTGCGCTGTCCTTGCCGATAAATTTGCGGTACTCGTCAAAGGTAGTTGCGCCGATTATCCGAAGCTCCCCCCTTGCAAGCTGGGGCTTCAGGATATTTGCGGCGTCAATGGCTCCCTCGGCGGCTCCCGCTCCCACAATGGTATGAAGCTCGTCGATAAATAGGATAATACTGCCGTTTTCAATGACCTCGTCAATGCACAGCTTTATCCTGTCCTCAAAGTCGCCCCGATATTTGGCTCCCGCAAGCATTGAGGTGAGATTAAGGGAGAAAATATGCTTGCCCTTTAATGTATCGGGCACATTTCCCGAAGCGATCGCCATTGCAACTCCCTCGGCAACAGCGGTCTTTCCCACACCCGCTTCACCCACAAGGCAGGGATTATTTTTCGTTCTGCGGGAAAGTATGCGTATGACTCTCGCTATCTCATTATCACGGCAGAAAACGGGGTCGCATTTATTCTCAGCCGCAAGGGCGGTAAGGTCTCTGCCGTATTTTATAAGGGTGGGAGCTTTGGTGATGGGGGGAAAATATTTCACGTCAAGCCCCGAAAGTCCTCTGCAGGTGCTGAGTATAGCCGAGACATTCACCCCCATTTCACTGAGGATATTTACGGCTGTGCAGTTTTCCTCACGAAGAAGAGCCGCAAGAAGATGCTCGGTGCCCGCAGGCTTTTCGGGAGTTGCCCCCGCTCCCCTGCAGGCACTGTCGATGATACGGGAAACAGCAGGTGTCACCGAGTCCCTGTCCACCACCGACGGCTCTCCCCTGCCAATAAGACGGATTATGCGCCCTAAGACCTTTTCCTCGGTAACTCCAGAGGATTTCAGGATACTTGCCGAGGTACTTCCCGTCTCCGAGGTAAGGGTAAGGAGCAGATGCTCGCTCCCCACATAGGTATGCCCCAGCTTTCCCGCCTGGATAAAGGCTTTGCTTATAACGGTGTTTGCTTTGCGTGTAAGCAGCTCCTGATCGTACATTCTATACAGCATCTCCTTAACAGGTCAATTTCAGATATATCAGGGAGTCTTTTTTGAGAGACTCCAATATCTATTATGGACTGTTTTTTCCAAATTAACTGTCGTATTAAGGGAAATGCATAATTATTCGTTTTTATCAGGCTCAGCCTGCTTTCACCCACTCATAAGCCACCGCAAACCATTCCCTCACCCAATAAGAGGGCAGGAGCGGGAGAAAGGTATGAGAGCTTTTGCTAAAGCTTTCAAGCCCCTGTTTTTTTGATATCATAGAAGCTCTCAGCTGATGAAACTCGCTGGTTATTATCACCGCCCTGCGCTCAGCACCAATGCTATCAATTATTTCCAGGGAGTTTCGGATATTCTCATAGGTATTGGTGGACTTGTCCTCCAAAATTATCCTGTCAGCGGAAATTCCTCTGCTCACAAGTCCGTTTCTGATACATTCGGCTTCGCTCATTGGCTCGTCGCTGCCCTTTCCTCCCGAGGCTATGCATATCACATCGGGATTTTCCGAGAGATACTCATATGCCGCTTCAATGCGCTTTTCAAGCATAAGCGATGCGCCGTTCTCCTTTACCCTGCACCCGAGAACTATCACGTTTGCAGGCGTTTCGGGAGCATTATCAATAGCCCTTATCATAAAAACGGAAATTATAACGGCAAGTATCACCGAAACCGCCGCAAGCAGGAAGAAAAGCATAAGAAATACCCTGCCCGCTCTCGTCTCCGCCGCCTTCACAAAAAGCTTTGCGGCAATGTCGGGAAACAGGCACACAAAGGCAAGAGCGGCGCTTACAACCATTCCTGCGGCGTTTCCCGTATGAAATTTTGCTGTTATCCCCGATACAAGAAACAGCAGAAAAAAAGCAGCGCTTATTATCCCTAAAGCAAAAAGGCACACTCGGAGAAGCGTGCCTTTTACAATTTCCGATATCATTCTCATAACGCCTGCTTGAGAGCCTTTGCGAGCTGGTCGGGGCAGGAGGTTCCTCTGCCGCCGCAGTCAACGTTCTCAAGCCTTGATATAACGTCCTCGACCTTCATTCCGCAGACGAGACGGGAAATTCCCTGAGTGTTGCCATTACAGCCGCCTGTGAACATAACGCTCTTAACAACGCCGTCCTCCACTTCTGCGGTTATCTTTCTTGAGCAAACCCCTCTGGGGGTGTATTCAATAGTCATTTTAATTCTTCCTTTCGGTTATTTTTTACTGCAAAGCCGCAGTATGCGGTCAATGTTATCCTTGTCGGTGGTGTACATTCCCAGATGAGTGGGACGCATATTGTAAAGCCCGTGGAAATCCGAGCCGCCCGTTACTATCAGGTCATACTCATTTGCCTTGGCAAGAAGCATTGCCTGCTGCTCCTCGTCGGCGGAATAATGATATACCTCAATCCCGTCAAGCTTGCCGTTTGAAGCAAGGTCGTCTATCAGGTCAACAGAGTCATATACCATAGGGTGAGCAAGCACAGCCGCTCCCCTTGCCGAATGGATAAGCTCGAGAACGTAGTTCACATCGGGATATTCCCTTTCCACAATGCAGGAGCCTGTCTGCTCGTTGAAAAGCTCGTCGTTGAGCCTTCCGTAGAAATGGGTGGAATAGCCGTATTCGATAAGTGCATGAAGGATATGCTGCTTGTAAATGCTCTTTGAGCCGCTTAAATGCTTGGTGATGTCCTCCGCTGTGATGGGATAGAGCTTCAGCACGTTCTCCACCGTTTCCTTGGCGCAGGACTGCCTTATCTCGCTGCACCTGCGGCAGATACCCTCAAGCCTGTCGGGCTTCTGGGGTGCGTAGCAGAGGATATGTACCTTTCTGTTTCTGGTCTTATCCCAGGCGGTAAGCTCCACTCCGGGAATTGTCTGAACGCCGTATCTCTCACCGAGTATCTTTGCCCTTGAGACAGATGACATTGTATCGTGGTCTGTGATGGATATAAAATCAAGTCCTATGCGCTTTGCCTGAGCGATTACCTCCTCCATTCCGAGGGAGCCGTCTGACAGAGTTGTATGTACGTGAAGATCGCCTTTCATATATACAAGATCCTTTCCTGTGCAGGATTTTGGGTTAGCAGTCACCTCGACTGAATTTACACTATAATATTATACCACACAAACGCCCTTGAACGCAAGGCTTTTTCATATATTTTCACGATAGTTTCACAATTGCGTTTTATTCTGCCCGATTTCCCTTGTATTCCCGTCTTTCCTGTCCGCTGTAAACGGTAAATCTGTCCTTGCCGCCGTTTTTGGAGAAATACATAGCAATATCCGCCGAGGTGTAAAGCTCCTTGAAATCCCTGCCGTATTCGGGAGCGAGGGCTACGCCGATGCTTGAGGAAACGCTTACCTCCTTGCCCAGACTTTCATCGGAATAGGTATACCTGATACTGTCGCAGAGAGCGGCGCAAAGCCCGTTTATCCGCTCGGATACATCGTCTCCCGAAAGGAATACCATAAACTCGTCGCCGCCTATCCTTCCTGCAATATCATTGCAGTTAAGGAGCGCTTCTATCTTTGTGGCAATGTCCTTTATTACCGAGTCGCCCCAAGCGTGACCCAGGACATCGTTTATGTTCTTGAAATTGTCGATATCTATTATTATCATTGCGTGGGAGCCGCCCTTGGAAAGTCTTTCCGAGATAAGAGTCTCGGTGGTGGTCTTGTTGTAAAGACCTGTGAAGCGGTCACGGCTGGCGTCCTCACGGAGATTTACCACATCGTCGATATTGCTTATCTTTCCGACTATCTTTACGGGCTTTGAGTCTGCATAGACTGCTGTGCCGCTGAATTCTATCCAGTTTACATTGTCATTGACATCAATTCGGGAAACCACTGCCCCGCAGGCTGTTTCGCCCGAGAAAAAGCGGGTGGTGATATCTGTATCCTTCGCCCTGAAGCCGTCGCCCGAACGGACACGTTTCAGAAATGCAGTATGGGAATTTGCAACAGTTTTGGGAAGGTCGGGGTCAAAGACCGAGCCGTAGGTGATAAGGCAGTCCGTTTCGATATCGTACTCGAAAACCACGTCCGAGGAGCTTTCCAGAGCGGTCTGATAAAGCTTTCTTTCCTTTTCGGACTTGATGTTCATCTCTCTGAGCTGGGACATCATTTCGTGATTGCGCTGGAGAAGTGAGTTAAAGCCCACAGCAAAATGCTCCAGCTCCCTGCAGCCCTCGGGGGTAAGAAAATCATCGTCAGTACCGTTATCTCCCGAAAGCTGTATGGAGTTTATCTTCTTTGTATAGTCCTGGAGGGGTCTTACCACCTTGTTGGACACTATGGAGATGGTAACAGCAAGCATTGCAGCCACCGCAAGGAAGGTTATGACCGTTATACGTGTCTGGTGGTCGATTATCCTACGAGCAGAGGTGAAATCTCTCAGGGCATAGACAGTCCAGCCGCAGCTTGCGGGAGTTATGGTCGAACCCACAAGCTCTCTTTCGCCGTCATTGTAGCTGCCCTTCTCCGCAGGCTTTATACCAAGCCTGGAAAATCTGCGGTATATCATATTCACATCGGAATGGTAAATTATGGTATTATCCGATGAAACAATGTATATCTCGTTGTTTTTTGACTCGGGCAGTTCGGATATCTTTACCCACAAGCCTCCCAGCTTGAGGTCTGCACCGAAATAGCCTATGACCTCTCCCGTGCGGCGGTCACGGACGGGAGAGACGGCGGATATGACTGTTTTTCCCGAAATGGGGGATACGTACAGGTCGGTGATGAAATACCGCTCGGAGCCGTTAAATTTCTCGCTGAATGGAAATTCATCAAAACCGAAGTCGGGTCTTGCAGTCCAGCCGTCCGAGGAATTTGAAAATGCCACGCCCTGATTTACAGCCGATACAAGCCAGGTGCGCTCAAGGCACTCCGGTGCGTCCGAGACAGTCGAATCAAGCTCTCCCATGGCATAGCTGAAATAGGCGTTATCAATTATTGCGTCCCTGTCCGAAGCAGTCTGCAAAAAGCGCTCTATATCCTCGGACGCAGCTTTCATCTCCACCGTTTCACCGAATGAGGAGATAAGATAATCTATGCGGCTGCAGGCAAGCTCGGTGCTGCCCGCAGCTTCCGACCTTGAAACGCTGTCAATGACCTTCCGGACGGAAAAGGTCATAAAGCCGCCTGTGATGATTATTATAACCAGCACGGGCAGCACTGTATACAGCATTATTCGTGATTTAAGGCTCATTAAAGTGGTTTTGTGAAAATTTTCGGACAAGCTCACACCTCCTGACGGGATATTACCCGAAAAAGCTCAACCGTATATTATATGTTCAAAGGCTCTCCTTATGAACAGAAATAATCATACTGCTCCATATAATATATCGGCAGGTGTTTTTAAAACTTTAGGGGTTTTTGCGTTTTTATGGTGATTTGACACATTTGCCAAAAATGGTTAAATATTGATGCGGAATTAGTATTACATTCTGTACATAAAGATTTTTTTGAGCCGCTCCGTGTGGGGCTATTTGTGGTCAATATTTATAAACCCGGCAAAAAAGTTAATCAAATCTCCATTGAATTTTTTTTGGATAAATGCTAAAATTATACGACTATCCAAAAAGGACGATGTTTTTATGTGTACATTTCTGCTTGCCCTTATTTATCTTGCTTTTATAAGCCTTGGGCTGCCCGATTCCCTGCTTGGCTCCGCATGGCCTGCTCTCAGGCTGTCCTTTGATGTGCCTATTTCCTATATGGGCATTGTTTCTATGATAATCTCGGGGGGGACTATCTGCTCGAGTCTTATGTCCGAGCGGCTCACAAAGCGCTTCGGCACGAGGATAGTTACAACGGTAAGCATTTTTGTTACCGCAGCTGCTATGTTCGGATTTTCGACTGTTACCGATTTTTGGCAGCTTTGCTTATGGGGCATTCCATATGGTCTGGGGGCGGGGGCAATTGATTCGGCTCTCAATAATTATGTGGCTCTCCACTACAGCTCAAGGCATATGAGCTGGCTCCACTGCTTCTGGGGTGTGGGCACCATCATCAGTCCCTATATTATGAGCTATGCTATTGCTCATTCCTCATGGAGCGGAGGCTACCGCATTGTTTCATTTATCCAGCTGGGCATTGCCCTCGCTATGCTTATCACCCTGCCTGTCTGGAACGTTCATAAGGGACAGGCGGATTGCGAAAACGGCGGTGCTGTGGTAGGGCTTAAAAATGCCCTTAAAATAAAGGGCGTTCCCTGCCTGCTCATCGGATTTTTTGCCTACTGTGCCGCTGAGGCTACGGTAATGCTCTGGGCAAGCAGCTATCTTTCGGTAACAAAGGGACTGACGGAAAAGACTGCCGCCGCTTATGCGTCCCTCTTCTTCATCGGCATTACTGCAGGCAGGTTTATCTCGGGCTTTGTTTCGGACAGGCTGGGAGACAGGAATATGATACGTATCGGCGTAACCATTGCTCTGAGCGGTGTCCTGCTGGTGCTTCTGCCCGTTAAATCGGAAATTGCCGCTCTTGCGGGATTTGTGGTAATAGGGCTTGGCTGTGCGCCTGTATATCCCAGCATTATCCACGCAACGCCCTCAAATTTCGGAGCGGAAAATTCTCAGGCGATAATCGGTATTCAGATGGCAAGCGCTTATGTGGGTTCCACATTTATGCCACCTGTGTTCGGGCTTATCGCAAATCATCTGAGCATCAGGCTTATGCCCTTTTATATCGCAATGTTCCTTGTTCTGATGATAATTATGACCGAGAAGACTTTTGGTATGAAAAAGTGATGTCACATCTCTTGTTTGCGGTATTTTAGGATATACAATGCTTTTTATTTGAATAAAATTGCCAATTTTTCATAAATTTGTTGCAATTTGTAAAATTATGTGTTATAATAATTTTAAACGGTATTACACAACGCCGAATAATCAGAGGACAGGAGCCTGAATTATGGATGATCGTATTGCCCATATAAGCGACCCGAATTTGATAATACCTGCCGATAACTGCACGGACCTGTTTTTCAGGCTGTTCAACAGTATGTATGACGGGGTATGCATTTTCGAGGTCTGCGGTGCAAAGGTTAAAGCCCTTTACCTTAACGAAAGATATTTTCAGGTCATTGGCTACACCAGAGAACAATATCTGCCTTATTATGACAATGTTACCATCACCCTTTTCGAGGAGGACGAGCAGAGGATATTCGACCACGCCCAGGAATGCGTTAAAAGCGGTGACGATTTCTACTGCGAGGTGAGAGGCTACCGCTTTGACGGCAGCGTGGGCTGGTTCTGCATAAGAGCCAGAGTAGTGGATTTCATCAAAAGTGACAATCCAGTTTTTCTCGCTTCAATAAACGATATCACCGCTCAGAAGGACACCGCTCACCTGCTCAGCATCAATGCGGAAAGATATAGGATACTCGAAGAGACAAGCAGCGCTTTCCTTCTCGATTATGATTACGAGAACGATGTTATGACCTTCTCCCCCGGCAAGGGCAGAGAGGATATGGTCATTCGTTCATACACCTCTTATCTGCGCAGGAACTGTCCCATTTACGATGAGGACGTTATATATTACTGCAATGTGCTTTTCAAGACCTGCCGCAAAAAGGGCAAGGGCTTTGTGGACGTCCGCTCTCTTGACAAGAACAGGTCGTTTTACACCATCTGCCGCATTATTTTCTCAAGCATTGCCGACGAGTACGGGGAGATAATCCGCGTTGTGGGACGCATTGAGGTCATTGACGAAAGCTCGGGGCTTGTGGCACGTCTCGCAGAGGACAGAAGCAGCAACAGCGTGGCAGGTCTTACCGACAGCACCACTGCTCTCGGTATTATCAAAAACAGGCTCCCCGAATGCAGAAGCCGCTGTTTCATGGTGGTTGCGGATATTGACAGGTTTTCCGCTTTTAATGAGAAATACGGAAAGGCTGCTGCGGACGACGCTGTAAGGCTGTCGGCTGAGCTTATCAAAAGCGTTTTCCCCGAGAATGCCGTTATTTTCCGATATGTGGGCGACGAATTCGTCATTTTCGCCGAGGACATCAGCGAAAGCGAGCTGTATGATATGATCGACAAGCTAAGAGCCTCATGCAGGACGGCTATGCTTACGGTAAACGACGAAAGCGTCAGCGTGGATATCTCCTTCAGCATTGGCGCCGCATGGACTGTATGCGATGACAAGGTGAACATCAAGGATTTATTCATCACTGCCGACAGGGCGCTTATCAAGGCTAAAAAAGGAAGCGGCAACAGAATACACGTGGAGAAAATTATTTACTGATATTCGTAAATTTTGCTAATTGAAAAAATTTTGCGGCTGTGGTACAATATGTATTACTGCCGCATTTTTTATTACAGAAAAAGAAAGGATAATTTCAGATGAACAAAAAGGAGCTTGCAGAAATTAAAAAAAGCTTTTCCGAGGGCTGCGGATTTTTTACATTGAACCGTATCCTTTACGCATACTGCGATGCGGAAAAGCATATCAAATACACCGAGTCAAAGGGCTTTGCCATTATGCCCGAGGACGAGAGCGCTGTGGTCATGGAGACGCTTAAAAAGGCTCTCAGCGGAAGTCTTGGAAAAAATCTGAACGAGTACCGCTTCCCCAACGAGTCATATGAGGAGGGCGGCGCTCAGAACCTGCTTTATGCCGCTGTGAAGGGCAAGCTTGAGGACGAGGCGGCTAACAAGGCTTTCATTGACAGGATAGTCGAGAACACCGATTATGCTTCCGCCTACACCATTATTTCGGGTCACTGTACATACAGCATTCTTGTGAAGGACAAGAATGACGAGGTGATCGGCGAGGTCGATTCGGAATATAATTTTGTGATAACCGCTTTATGCCCCGTAAATACGGGTGATGACGGACTTTTCTATGATGACGAGGCCGAAGTCATTGCAAAGAAGTCAAACACTGAGATGATAATTGCCAAGGCTCCTCAGGACGGATTTTTATATCCCGTTTTCAGCGACCGCTCTCCCGATGTGAACAGCGTAATGTATTACACAAGGTCCCCCAAGAAGCCTAATCTTTCCATTATCGAGGACGTTCTTGACTGCAAATTCGATTTTACTCCTCAGGGTGAAAAGGAGCGTTTCAGAGCTGTTCTCTCCGATGTTTGCAGGGAGGAGCTTGATTATACTGTCATAACTAAGGTGAACGACAGCATCAAGGAGGTAATTGACCAGAACAAGAACGAGACTGAGCCGCCTGTTATTGACTGTAGCCGTATGAGGACTATACTTTCCGACGCAGGTGTCAGTGACGACAAGCTGCAGGCGCTTGACGCTGTTTACAGGGACACTGTGGGTGACGGTGCGCTCAAGGCTTCAAATCTTGTGGAGAACAAGACCGTTCTTTCCGTTCCCGAGATAACCGTTAACATCAGCAAGGAGGGCACCGACAAGGTGAGGACATCGGTAATTCAAGGCAAAAAGTGCCTGATTATTGATCTTGATGACCCCAGTGTGCTTGTTAATGGGATCGAGACTTCATTTGAGACGGCGGAGAAAGAGCCAGCCCAAAGTGAAGCTGTTACAGTTTGATTTTTTGCTGCCGCATTTTTGTGCGGCGGCTTTTTTTGTTATGCACAAGTATTTTCACCAAATGGAAACATACATTTTTGTGCAGACATACAAATTTACTGCATTTTTCAAACTTTTGTTCCGAAATCGCTTGACATTTTGATACAGATGTGCTATTATATAATTACAGAAAAGCTCCCCTGCATATGACTGCAAGGGAGCGCATTATTTCTGCGGGAATTACTTCTTGAGCTTAACTGCTTCCTTGACCTTTGCAACGATATTTTCGGCGCAAAGACCAAATTCCTTGAGAAGGTCTGCAGCGGGTCCGGAGTGTCCGAACACATCGTTTACGCCTACCTTCACAACGGGAACAGGGCAGCACTCTGTTACTGTCTCGGCAACTGCAGAGCCAAGTCCGCCTATTACGCTGTGCTCCTCGGCGGTAACGATAACGCCTGTTTCACAGGCTGCTTTGCAGATGATGTCCTTATCAAGGGGCTTGATGGTATGTATATTGATAACTCTTGCGTTAATACCCTCGGCTGCGAGAGTTTCGGCCGCCTTCAGAGCCTCGTTTACCATAAGTCCTGTTGCGATGATGGCAACATCGTTTCCGTCTCTGAGCTGTACGCCCTTGCCAAGCTCAAATTTGTAGGTTTCCTTATCGTTGAATACGGGAACGGCAAGACGTCCGAAGCGCATATATACGGGTCCCTCAAAGTCAAGAGCTGCCTTTACGGCTGCCTTTGCTTCAACATCATCGGCGGGGTTGATGATGGTCATTCCGGGGATAGTTCTCATAAGGGCGATATCCTCGTTGCACTGGTGAGTTGCGCCGTCCTCGCCTACGGATATGCCTGCGTGGGTTGCGCCTATCTTTACGTTAAGATGAGGATAGCCGATGGAGTTTCTTACGATCTCAAATGCTCTTCCTGCCGCAAACATTGCAAAGGAGCTTGCAAACACCTTCTTGCCTGTGGAAGCGATACCTGCGGCTACGCCCATCATATTTGCCTCGGCAATTCCGCAGTCGAAAAATCTCTCGGGGCAGGCTTTCTTGAATATGCCTGTCTTTGTTGCTGCCGCAAGGTCAGCGTCAAGTACGATAAGGTCGGGATATTCGCTGCTAAGCTCTGCCAGAGCCTCTCCGTAGCTTTCTCTTGTAGCCTTTTTGATTACATCTGCCATTGTCTTAGCCCTCCAGTTTCTCAAGCTGTGCTTTCAGCTCGCTCATAGCCTGCTCGTACTGCTCTGCGTTGGGTGCGGAGCCGTGCCAGCCTACCTGATCTTCCATAAAGGAAACGCCCTTGCCCTTTACGCTCTTCTGAACGATAACTACGGGCTGTCCGTTTATCTTCTCTGCCTCGTCAAAGGCTCTTTCGATATCGTCAAAATCATGGGCATTCATTGTGATAACGTGCCAGCCGAATGCCTCGAATTTATCGGTGATGGGCATGGGTGAACATACCTCGGTGATCTTTCCGTCGATCTGGAGACCGTTGTTATCTACGACAGCGACCAGATTGTCAAGCTTATTGTGTGCGGCAAACATTGCTGCCTCCCATACCTGACCCTCTTCGATCTCGCCGTCGCCCAGTACTGCATATACCTTATAGCCGGCACTTGAAATCTTGCCCGAGAGTGCCATTCCGCAGGCTGCGGATATGCCCTGTCCCAGAGAGCCTGTGGACATATCTACTCCGGGAATATGCTTCATATCGGGATGACCCTGGAGACGGGAGCCAATCTTTCTCAGTGTTTTAAGCTCGTCCACCTCGAAAAATCCTCTCTGTGCCAGTACAGAGTAAAGGGCGGGTGCGGTGTGTCCCTTGGAAAGCACCAGTCTGTCTCTGTCTGCCATTTTGGGTGACTTGGGATCAACGTGCATTTTGTGGAAGTAAAGATATGTGAGAGTGTCGGCTATAGAAAGAGAACCGCCCGGATGTCCCGATTTTGCGTTGAACACGCCTTCGATGATACCCATTCTCACCTTGCAGGCTGTGATCTGAAGCTGTTTTTTAAGCGTCTGATCCATAAGATTAAATCATCCTTTCAAAATTTCCCGAAATTCAGGAATTTAATATATATTCTATCACTTCGGCAACAGCTCCGTGGGAGCAGTCCGATTGACAGACCATTTTACACGCCGATTTTACCTCGTCTATGGCGTTGGAGGGACAGGCGGGGAAATCAGCATTTCTCAGCATTTCAAGGTCATTATTGAAATCTCCCATTGCTACGGTGACACTGTCCTTTTCTCCGTAAAGCTCAAGCAGCTTTTTCATTGCAAAGCCCTTGGAGCAGTTCTTCGGAAGCATTTCGTGGAAGATGGTGCTGGAGGTTATATATTCCACATCGGAGGCATACGGGAGGGTCTGTGCATATTCCGCAAAGGGCTTTATGCTGTCCTCGGGCATTGCGAAAAGCACCTTGCACCAATTTCCTGAGGGAACAGCCTCAAGAGAATCCATAATTTGGGCGGTGAACCCGCCTTTTTCCCAATGGATACGCTCGTATTCGTTCATCTGGACATCGTATATGCCGTTCGGGGTGCATATTTCGGCGCAGGCTTCTGGGAATTTACGGAGAAGCTCCCATATCATTGCCCGAGCTTTGTCCTCGGGGAGATATGCTGACCACATCACTTTATTTTCGTGACAATCATATATCATTCCGCCGTTGCAGAGTATTACGGGGAAATCTACTCCCACAGGCTCAAAGTAATGCCTTGTTGCCTGGATAACTCTGCCCGTTGCGACTATGAATTTGCCGCCTGCTTCACGAAGTCTGAGTATTGCTTTCAGGTTTTCCTCCGACAGGGTCTTGTCGGCATTCAGAAGAGTGCCGTCCATATCGCTGAAAAATATTATTTTTGATTTATCCTTAAACATATTGCCTCGATTCGCCGTCCCCGATTTTTCGGAGGACATCGCAGAAATACTGGGGAAGCTCGCTTTCAAACTCCATATACTCATAGGTTATGGGGTGGACAAAGCCTATCTTCCCTGCGTGGAGACATTGCCCGTCAATGCCCTTGAAGGGCTTGCCATATACGTCGTCTCCCAGCACCGGGTGTCCTATATATGACATATGGACACGTATCTGGTGAGTGCGCCCCGTTTCCAGCCTGAGCTTTATGAAGGAGTATTTTTCGTACTCCTCGAGGACGGTATAATGAGTAACTGCGTGCTTGGAATTTCGCTCGGTCACGGTCATTTTCTTACGGTCGGTGGGGTGTCTGCCGATGGGGGCATTGACCGTTCCCTCTTTTTCGGACAGTCTGCCGCATATGACCGCTCTGTACTCCCTTGTGAAGCTGTGCTCCTTTATCTGCGCCGCAAGTCCTGTATGGGCTGCATCGGTTTTGGCGACGATAAGAAGTCCGCTGGTGTTCTTGTCGATACGGTGGACTATTCCCGGGCGGATAACGCCGTTTATGGAGGAAAGCCTGTCGCCGCAGTGGTACATCAGGGCATTCACAAGAGTTCCCGTATAGTTGCCCGCAGCGGGGTGGACTACCATTCCCTTGGGCTTATTAACCACAAGAAGATAGTCGTCCTCGTAGATTATATCCAGGGGGATATTCTCGGGGAGGACGTCAAGGGTCTCCGGCTCGGGGATAACGGCGGGTATTTCGTCTCCCACATTTATGGTGCAGCTTTTGCTGACGGTTTTTCCGTTTACGGTGACGCTGCCGTTTTCGATAAGCTTTGCCGCAAGGCTGCGGCTTATTTCTCCGCCGCAGGCTGACAGGAGCTTATCTATCCTCATTCCGCTGTGAGTTTCATCGGCGGTGAGCATTATAACGTTGTCATTTGTCATTTTCCACCTCGGAAGACTGGGGGGGTGCGAATTTTTTCAGATATTTCTCATCAATGAAAAGATAGTAGACTATAAGCAGTATGGCTCCTATGACCACGCATACATCTGCAAAGTTGAAGATGAAATTGAAGGGGAAAAGACGGATAAAATCCGTGACATACCCTTGAAAAACACGGTCATAGAGATTGCCAATTCCGCCGCCAACTATCATCGCATAGGAAACGGTCATAAGGGGGTGCTTATGCTTTTGGCGGTGAAAATAAATGGTTATGAGGACGAGGGCGATGGCGGTGACAATGGCAAGTGCCACTGTCTTGCCCGTAAAGCTGCTGAATGCCGCTCCTGTGTTTTTGTGGAGGGAAAATGCAAGGATATCCGTATCTCCTGCGGTCAGCACACGGATAAGGTCGCTCTCGCCTATATTTGCCTCCGCCGCCGCCTTTGTGAGCCTGTCTATGACAACAAATGCGGCGGAGAGTATCCAGAAAAGTATTACCATTATGCTCTGAACACTATCTGCTCGGCACAGCGCTTGCAGAGAGTGGGGTGCTCGGCAATGGTGCCTACGGTCTCGCTGTAGCTCCAGCAGCGCTCGCACTTGCTTCCTGCTGCCTTCTCTACGCTGAAGGAAAGCTTGCCGTCAAAGGAGGGGTCTTCGCACTTGAATTCGCCGTCTCCGTTGTTTACAACCTCTGCGGCGGAAACGATGAACACCTCGGCAAGGTCACCCGATACTGCGGAAAGCTTTGCGTAAAGCTCGTCGCTGTCGGCGTGGAGAGTTACCTTTGCCTCGAGAGATGCACCGATGAATTTCTCGGCTCTCTTGAGCTCAAGTGCCTTGGTCACGGAGGAACGAACGCTGTAGATCATATCCCACTTTGCGGTGAAGGTGTCGTCAACGGATACGCCTGTCTTTTCGGGCATCTGATTAAGGAATATGCTCTCCTTATCGTCATTGCTGCTGTGGGGGATATATTTCCATATCTCCTCGGCGGTGAATGAAAGCACGGGAGCGATCATTCTTGAAACGGCGCTCAGTATCATATACATTGCGCTCTGTGCGCTTCTTCTTTCGGGAGATGTTTCGGGTGTGCAGTAAAGTCTGTCCTTGATGATGTCAAGATAGAAATTTGACATATCCGTTACGCAGAAATTGTGTATGCTGTGAACTACTACGTGGAAGTCGAATGCGTCATAGGCTGCCTTTACCTTGTCGATAAGGGCGTCAAGGCGGACAAGCGCCCACTTGTCGATGTCAAGCATTTTATCGGGAGTTACCATATCCTTGTCGGGATCAAAGCCGCTGCCGTTGCAGATGTTTCCGAGAATATATCTTGCGGTGTTTCTTATCTTCTTATAGGTGTCCGCAAGCTGCTTTAAGATCTCCTTGGAAATTCTGATGTCAGAATGATAATCGGAGGAGGCTACCCAGAGTCTCAGGATATCTGCGCCGTTCTGGTCGGTGATATCCTTGGGGTCTACGCCGTTTCCAAGAGATTTATGCATTGCCCTGCCCTCGCCGTCAACTACCCAGCCGTGGGTGCAGACTGCCTTGTAGGGTGCCTTATGACCTGTTGCGGCAGAGGTGAGAAGTGAGGACTGGAACCAGCCTCTGTACTGGTCTGCGCCCTCGAGATAGAGGTCAACGGGAACGTCAAAGCCTCTTTCCTTCATAACGGCGGTATGGGTAACGCCGCTGTCAAACCATACATCGAAAATGTTGGTCTCTTTCACAAATTCGCCGCAGCCGCACTCGCACTTGACCGAAGCGGGGATAAAGTCCTTGGGTTCCTTAATGAACCAGGAATCGGAGCCTTCCGCACGGAACATATCGGAGATTGCCTTGATGGTCTCCTCGGTGACAACAGGCTTGCCGCAGTCCTTGCAGTATACAACGGGAATGGGTACGCCCCATGTTCTCTGACGGGAGATACACCAGTCGCTGCGGTCGCTGACCATACCTTTAATTCTGTCCTCGCCCCACTCGGGTATCCACTGAACGTCCTCGATAGCCTTTATCGCGTCGTCCTTGAAGTCCTTGACGGAGCAGAACCACTGCTCGGTGGCTCTGAAAAGGACGGGATTTTTGCATCTCCAGCAGTGAGGATACTGATGGACTATCTTTTCAAGGGCAAAAAGTGCGCCGGACTCTTCAAGGTCCTTTGCAATGACCTTATTTGCCTCGTCGGTCTTGAGTCCCTTGTATTTGCCTGCTTCCTCGGTGAGAATACCCTTGGAGTCAACAGGCACGGTTATGCCGATCTCTGGGTACTTCTTGCATACCTCAAAGTCGTCAACACCAAAGCCGGGTGCTGTATGAACACAGCCTGTACCGCTTTCGAGAGTTACGTGGTCGCCTACGATAACCATGGATTCTCTGCCCATAAAGGGGTGTTCGGTCTTCATATACTCAAGCTCGATTCCCTTGAAGCAGCCTTCGGTTGTGTAATCCTCCACGCCCTTTGCCTTCATTGCAAGGGGGGCAAGCTCGGCAGCCATTATATAATTCTCGCCGTTTGCCTTTACAACGGTGTACTCATACTCGGGGCCTACGCAGATAGCAAGGTTTCCGGGAAGCGTCCAGGTGGTAGTCGTCCAGATAACGAAATAGGTCTTGTCAAGGTCAAGTCCCATTGCGGTGAACTTGCCCTTATCGTCTGTTACCTTGAATTTTACATAGATGGAATGGCAGGGGTCGTTTGCGTACTCGATCTCTGCTTCGGCAAGGGCGGTCTGACAATCGGGACACCAATAAACGGGCTTGAGACCCTTATAGATGTAGTTCTTTCGGAACATCTCACCGAATATCTCAACCTGTCTTGCTTCAAATTCGGGCTTTAAGGTGAGGTAGGGGTCGTCAAAATCGCCCCAAACGCCCAGTCTCTTGAACTGTGACATCTGGTTTGCAACCTGAGAATGGGCATACTCATTGCACTTTTTTCTCAGCTCAACGGGGGGAACAGCGCCGTTTTCAACACCCATCTGCTTGAGAACTTTAAGCTCGATGGGAAGTCCGTGGGTGTCCCAGCCGGGAATATAAGGAGAGCAGTATCCGCTCATATTCTTCTGCTTGACGATGATATCCTTGAGCACCTTATTGAGGGCGGTTCCCATATGGATATCGCCATTGGCGTAGGGAGGTCCGTCGTGAAGAACATACTTGGGAAGTGACTTGTTCTTCTCGATCATCTTGTAATACATTCTTCCGCTTTCCCATTCGGATATCATTCCGGGTTCCTTCTGGGGGAGATTTCCTCTCATGGAAAAATCGGTTTTGGGAAGATTCAGGGTGGTATTGTAATCCTGTGCCATTTTAACTTACTCTCCTTAAATGGATTTATATTTTACTGCATTGAAGCGGTGTCTATTACTCGGGTAGCTTCCATATCCTCGGGAACAGGTGCTGAAACGGTAACCTGTTCTTCCGAAGTCTCCTCCTGCTCCTCGGTATCGGACTCGGGAAGAGAGGTGATAAGCTCAAGGTGAGACTTGTACATACTGAGGAGATTGGACTTGAACTCGGTCACAGCTGTCTGCATTCTCTCGAGGGTCTCCTGCTCCTTCTGCGCTCTTACGGCGGTGGAGCCGATTATCTCGTCAGCCTTTACATTTGCGGCTGAAATTATCTGCTCAGCTTTCTGCTGTGCTTCGGAGATTATGGCATCGGCTTTGCCTCTGGCTTCCTCCATGACCGCTCTCGCCTGCTTCTGAGCGCCGATCATAGCGTCCTTGAGTGCTTCCTCGTCGGCTTTGTAGCGGCGAATGCTCTCTACCAGCACTTCTATCTTCTTTTCGGTGTCCTCTTTTTCCTTGGTCATCTTGCTTATCTGGTCAGCAAGCTGATTTAAAAATTCGTCCACTTCCTCGGGCTTGTAACCGGGCTTTGCCTGTTCAAAACGCTTGGTATTTATCTCCATTGCTGTGATCATTATTATTCCTCTTTTCCCCGCAGGCAATGTCCTATCCCCGAACCCGCTGCGGACAGGTACGGAAACTTACAGATATTTTTTTATTGTGATATGGATCCTGTCCTTTTTGGTGGAGCCGCCAATTTCCGAAAGGATAAACCTGCCCGACCCTCTGACGGACAGTACGCTCCCCTTCGACACATTTTCGGATACGCTTTCCGTAATCCCGTGATTTACCGAAACCGAACCCGAACGGATAAGCGCCGCTGCCTTTTCACGGCTGACTCTCAGTGCTGCGGATATAACACAGTCAAGCCGCAGGGACGCCACTGTTGCGGTCATCTCGCTGAATTTATCCTCTCGTGACAGAGCTTCACCCTCCGCAAAGCGGGTCTTTACTCCCACTCTGCCTATCTTTGAGATGTCAAAGACTGCCATCTGAGCCGCCGCAGGGCTTAGCACAGCATATGCTCCGCTCTCGTCGCAGAGGATATCTCCCGTCTGATTTCGGTTTATCCCCAGCGCCATAAGGCTGCCCAGATAATCTCTGTGGGTCAGGGAGGCTGCTCCCCTGCTGTCAAAGCGAACTGTCCGAAGGGGAAAATCGCCGTGCTCAGGCTGCATATATTCGGGGTATATGCAGAGAATACGCCGCATTGCGCCCTCGTATCCGCCGAAAAGCTCATATTCCTTTGCTCCCATATAGGAGAGAAATTCTTCCGCAAGAGCCTGTTCTCCCTCGCTCAAAAATCCCGAAAAGCAGGGAGTGAAGCTCCTTTCGCAGACTGCAAGCATATCCCCGATACGGGAAACAAGCAGCTTGCCGTCTCCGTCAAGCCTGTTTGCGGCAATGAAGGAATTTTTGTCACGCCCCATAGCTTATCTCAAATTCTCCCGTGAGATCAGAGTAATACTCCGTTACTTTCGAGTTCTGCCGAAAGCTCATCTCCCTGAAACCCAACGTTGTAGGGGGTGATGATGAAGGTGTTGTTTGCAACGGGCTTTATGCTTCCGCCGTTTGCATATGCAACTCCGCCCAAGAAGTCGATTATTCTTCTTGTAACATCGGGTGTGGTGGCTTCAAGGTTCAGAACAACGGTCTTTTTGTTGTTAAGGTGATTTGCTATCTCCTTGGTGTCGGAGAATTTCTCGGGCTTTACAAGAATGACCTGGAGCTGTGCTGTTACCTGGATATTCACCCTGTTGTTGTCGGGAGAGGGAATACCCTGATTTCTGGGCATACCGAAACCGCCATCGTTCTGAGGTACAGAGTTATTCTGAGGAAAATCCTCATATCCGCCCTCTGTATCGTCATAGCCGTCCGGATCGCTGTCAAACCCCAGTGCAGTCTTGATGTTATCAAAAAATCCCATTTTTATTTCTTCCTTTCTCTGATATCTATAAAATAATTTAATTTAAATTAAACGCTGTAATTTCTTGCTCCGAAGAGCGCGCTGCCCAGCCTTACCATTCCCGTGCCGAATTTCACGGCTTCGGCATAGTCGGCGGACATTCCCATTGAAAGCAGTGATATTGCCGAATTTTCGGGCGGCGCCGCTTTCATATCCTCGAAAAGCCTTTGCATTTTTTCAAAATAAATGCAGCTTTCCGATGGGGGCGGAATGGTCATAAGTCCGCAGACCCTGACCCCAGGAAGCTCGGATATCTCATATATCCCCTCTTTGAGCGCTTCGGGGGAAAAGCCGCTTTTTGAAGCCTCGCCGCCGATATTCACCTCGCAGAGTATATCTGTGACCCTGCCCTGCTTTACAGCCCTTGCGGATATCTCCCTTGCAAGGTCGGTGCTGTCAACGGACTGGATCATTGTCACGCTGTCGATGATATATTTAACCTTGTTGCTTTGCAGGTGTCCGATGAATTGTACCTGAGCATTCTTTGCGTATTCTTCCTTTTTGCTAAGATACTCCTGCACACGGTTTTCGCCTAAAAGCTCAAAGCCCTGTGATACTGCAAAGTTCACTCTCTCGGCGGGAACAGTCTTTGTGACAGCCATTATTTTAATGTCGTCATTCTCTCTGCCCGCTTTTACCTTTGCTTCCTCCATATTAAAGCGTATCCGCTTTATATTTTCGGAAATATCCTCAAATTCGTTATTCAAAGTGAATTTCCCCCTCTGAATTGTTTTCGGATAATGACTGCTCCGGTTCGGTCTGTTCAGCAGAGGAAGTTTCCTCAGACGCACTTTCCGCTTCTTCGGCTGACGTTTCTTCGGAAACCGTTTCGGAAGGCTCTGTTTCGGAGATCACGGCATCCGTGTAATGAGGTATCTCCTCCTCGGGTTCTTCCTCGGTGACTATTTCGTCAGAATTAGCCATATATGCCGCTGTATCGACGCCCTCGATAATTATGTCGTCATATACGCAGACATATTCCTCATTTGAGGTGAGCCTTGAAAGCATGTAATCCTCGCTCTCGAAAATGGGGTCCACCTTTTTGAAAAGCACTCTCTGTCCCCAGAGAACATAGCAGCCCTTTTCATTGTTCTTATTGAAGCGGAGAGCCTCTCTCGGCACCTTTATTCCCTCAAAGTCGTTAAGCGTCATCTCGACCCTCTCAACTCTTTTCTGAACAAGGTCAAAGGTCATCTCGTCACATCGCAGGATAAGCGTCCATTCCTCGGGATCATCGGTAGGCTCCAGAGATTCGATGGTAGCTGTGACCGTATCGGGAGTGGAGGCGAAGCTGAGCTTAACCGTATCTCCCGGATTATAAACACTGTCGGAATTGTCGATAATGCCCGCTATCTTCCAGTTATAGCCTCTTACAAGCTTGCCTATCTCGTTCTTGTTCCTGTTCGCCCCCGCAGAGCCTTGATTTTCAATAACGTCCTTGATGGTCTCGGCGGTAAGCTCGCTGCTCTTTTCCATGGTGAGAACACTTTCGTATCCGTCGGTGCTGCTGACAAAATAGCCCGAGTCGGGAGAAACTATCTCCGATTTGCTGCTTTTGCGCATTTTAACAAGCTCGTCTATCTGTCCGTTAAGCTCGGAGATACGATCGTCATAGCCCTCCTCCTGCTTTACGGATATCTGATAGATGCTCATAAGGGTGAGCAGGTCATCACGCTGGCTCTTGATATCCGAGATATCCTTCTTTGCAAGCCGTGTTGCCACCGCCTGATAACGCTGGCTTATAAGGCTCGAAATAAAAGAAGGGTCGGCGGTAAGCACCGTTCCGGGATTCTGAGCGGCTTTAAGGAGGTCGATCTCGTCGGAAAGCTCCTTTATCTTCCTGTTTATCTCAATGTCGCTCTCGCTGCCGTAGACATATGCCACCACAGAGCCGTTGGCGACCTTGCTGCCGTCGGAGATGGGGTAGCTCAGCACCCCTGTGTAGCTCTTCCTGATAACGGACTCATCACGGATATATACGCCTCTGAACGACACCTTGTCCGCTGAGGAATATATGACCGCTGTCTGGGTCTTGTACTCCTCGGTGACGCTTGTGTAAACGCTGTTGAACACCGAACACAGGATAAGCCCCGCCAGCAGAACGAACAGGACTTTCATAATGCCGTTTTCCATCACCGTTCATTCCTTTCGGGGGATACTCACTTTTCGGCGGAATCCTTGTCCTGCTCTGCGTCGAGTATGGAAATGGGTCTTGCGGGAACTATTGTGGAAATAGCGTGCTTGTAAACAAGCTCCTGCTTGCCGTCGGCGTCAATGATGACCGCATAGCTGTCGAAGCCCTTTACAACTCCCTTGAACTGGAAGCCGTTTGTCAGGATACAGGTAATGGGTATTCTTTCCTTTCTCGCCTGATTAAGGAAAACGTCCTGAAGATTAAGCGCTTTGTTCATTTAATATCATCCTTTCAGTTATTTATCTATCTGATTTTCGGTTCTTCAAAAATGAATGACCTGATACAGAGCATACTGCTCCATATTCTTTTTAATTATATCACATAATTTTTGATTTGGCTACTATATTCAAGCAATTTGATATAATTCCGTCAAATTGTTCACTATTTGCCGTATCTGCCCACGTAATTCGTACATCTCGACGAAACCATGTGAGCTGTCTCTTGGCATAATGCCTTGATTCCTGCTTGATTTTGTCGGCCGCCTCCTCTAAGGAACATTCTCCCTCAAAGTAGGGGATCATCTCCTTGAAGCCTATGGCATTGAATGCGGTGCGAAGCTTGTATTTCTCATAAACGGCTCTTACCTCCGCTTCAAGCCCCTCCTCAAGCATCTTGTCAACACGCCTGTTTATCCTGTCGTAAAGCACCTGCCTGTCAAAGCAGGTAAGTCCTATCATGCACGGGTCATAGGGAGACTCGTTTCTTCGGCTCTCCTCCCTGTTTTCGCTGCCTGTTCTTCCCGACAGCATACACATTTCTATGGCTCTTATGACCCTTATGACATTGTTGGGGTGAATGCTCTCAGTGGCTTCGGGGTCAAGGCTGCGGAGCTTTTCATACATATGCTCCCTGCCCATTTCGGCAGCTTCCGATTCAAGCTTTTTTCTCAGGCTGTCGTCGGAAACGATGTGGTCAAAGGAGATATTGTCGATAAGGGAATTGATGTAAAGTCCCGTTCCGCCTACGATTATAGGCAGCTTCCCCCGACTTCGGATATCCGAAATGCACTTCCTTGCCATTTTGACATAATCGGCTACGGAAAATGGCTCATCGGGCCGGAGGAAGTCCATAAGGTGATGGGGAATGCCCTTCATTTCTTCGGGGGAGGGCTTGGCGGTGGAAATGGCAAGCCCCTTGTATATCTGCATAGAGTCGGCGGAGACCACCTCTCCCCCAAGTCTCAGGGCAAGCTCAACGCCCACCGCGGTCTTGCCCGAGGCAGTTGGTCCGCAGACCACTAAAACGGGTATCTTTTCGGTGCTTTTTTCCATTACACTATCCTCCGGAACTGCTTTTCAAGCTCTTTTTTTGTGAGCTTGAACATTACGGGTCTGCCGTGGGGACAATACCTTATCCTTTCGTCGGAAAGTATCTGCGAGACAAGGTATTTCAGCTCCTCGGGGTTGGTGCTGTCACCCGATCTTATTGCCCCGTGGCAGGCGATGGTGTGGTACATATCATCAAGTATCTCTGGCAGAGGGTCATGCCTGTGAGCCGCAAAATTCCGGGCAAGCTCGCTTACAATTTCCCCTGCGTCCCTTTTGTCAAGCACTGTGGGTATTCCCTTTATAATTACTCTCGGAGCCTTGTCCGCCTCGATATCAAAGCCAAGATCGGCGCACACGCGGAGATTTTTCACCAGTGCGTCATACTCACCGTAATCGAGTACAAGCTCCTCGGGAACAAGGAGCAGCTGCGCCGTTAAATGCTCTCTGCCGCTTCTGAGATTTTCAAACCGTATCCTTTCATGAGCGGCGTGCTTGTCAACGATGAGGATACCGTCCTCCACCTCGGCAATGGCGTAATTTTTGAAGGCTTCTCCGATAATGCGGAAGAAAATTTCCTTTGGCGGCTCTTCCTTTTTCTCGGGCTTCTCTGTCTCGCTATGCTCCTTTAAGGCGTTGTTGTCGATGTACTTGAATTCCTGCTTCACAGGCTCCGCTTTCAGGTTTTCGATTGCTTCATCATCGGAAGTACCGCCGTAGCTGCTTTGAAGATGCTGGGAAATATCCCGGCTTTCGGGTTTAGGTTCGGGTGGAATTTCCTTTTCGGGCTGCTTTGCGGGTTCCTCGTGAGCCGTATGTACCTCCGTATTCTTTGCCCCTGCCCAGGCGGCTTCTGCGGCGGCGACTGCCATTTCCATCTGCTCTGCCGCTGTTTTTCCCGATTTATTTTCAAAATCTCTCGGAATTTCCTCCACCCGTATCTTATGCTCATAGCTTTCGCCGTTTTTTACCGATTTTATGTTTTCAAGCCGCTGTGACTGATCCTTGTCGGTGCAGGAAACGGGTATCACCTTTTCGGTGAATTTCGATTTAGATGTTTCGGGAAGCTCGGTCTGAACGGGCTTCGGCGGGTCTTTGAACATGGGCGCGGCATAATCAGCTTCGGTTTTCGGCTTTCGTTCAAGGTTAAGCTCAACAGGCTTTGAGTCCTGCAGAACGGCATTTTTCACCGCAAAATACAGTGCGTCATAGATAAGCTTGTCATCGGAAAATCTCACCTCTGTTTTTGCGGGGTGAACGTTCACGTCCACAGTCTGAGGCGGGATATCCATAAAAATAACGCAGGCAGGGAATTTTCCCTCCATAATGCAGTTTCGGTAGGCTTCTTCCAGAGCGCTCATACAGGTGAGGGACTTAACGTATCTGCCGTTAATGAAAAAATGCTGCATTGAGCGGTTTTTCCGTCCCCACAAGGGCTTTACCGTATACCCCGAAACAGATATTCCCCCAAGCCTGTAGTCAACAGGCAGCATCGAAACCGCAAATTCCTTTCCGAAAACGGAATATACGGCAGAGTACAACCTGTTGTCCCCGGGAGTGAAAAGCTCCTGCTTGTTATTTCGGATAAACCGGAAGGATATCTCGGGGTGGGAAACGGATATTTTGCTGACGATTGAAGCAATGGCATTGCCCTCGTATTTGTCCTGCTTCAAGAACTTGAGACGGGCGGGAACGTTGTAGAAGATATCCCTTATTATAATAGTAGTGCCGTCGGGGCAGCCCGAGCGCTCTATAAGCTTTTCCTCGGTGCCCTCGATTATGTAGTGTGTGCCGTATTCCTCGTCCTTTGTTTTGGTTATGACCTCGCATTTTGCCACGGCGCAGATAGATGCAAGCGCCTCGCCTCTGAAACCGAGCGTGAGTATCTTTGAAAGATCGTCCTTTACATTCAGCTTGCTTGTGGCGTGGCGGAGAAACGCCACGGGTACGTCCTCGTGGGCGATACCGCATCCGTTGTCGGTTATTCTTATGTAGGTGATGCCCCCCTGCTGTATCTCCACCGTAATGGCGGTGGCGCCGCTGTCAATGGAGTTTTCCACCAGCTCCTTTATGACTGAGCTGGGGCGTTCTATCACCTCGCCTGCGGCAATAAGCTCCGCAAGCTCCTTGTCAAGCACGTGTACCCTTGGCATTTTTTCACCTCCGAATATTATAAGATTTTATCGTGATCCTTTGCGCCGATAGACGGAGGGATCACAAGCATACCGCATTCCGGGCAGCGGTATGCAGTAAATCCGTACTGCCCGATTTTGAGCTTGTCGGAGTATATTCTTTTATCAGCCTTGGTAAGCAGCTGCTCGGGAAATTTGCTGAATTTTTCAGCCGATACATCGGTGTACCAATCAAGATGAGGAATATCAAAGCTAGAAGCCTTTAATGTTATACAGCCTTTTTCCATATTAGTTCTGCACCGCCGGCAAACCATATTTTCACTCCGTTCTGCTCACTTTTTACCCATTCAGCATATCGCAAAGCTCCTGTAAAAGCAGCATTGCATCTCTGGGAGAATATTCGTCGGGATTGGTTTTTCTGAGCCTTGAAAGCACCATTTCTTCCTTCATTGAGCCGAAGGATATCTGCTGTTCCTCCTCCTGCTTTTTGGGAATACCGCTCTGAGCGTACTTTTCGGCTTCCATTTCGGAAAGAAGCTCCTTTGCTCGGGAGATAACTCCCTTGGGAAGTCCCGCAAGCTTTGCCACTTCAATTCCGTAGCTGTCGTCAACGCCGCCCTCAACTATCTTGCGCAAAAACTTAATGCTCTCGCCGTACTTTTTAACGGCAACGCTGTAGTTATTCACTCCCTCTACCCTGCCCTCAAGCCCGATAAGCTCGTGATAATGGGTGGCAAAAAGGGTCTTGCAGCCTATCTTTTTCTTGTTTGCGATGTATTCCGCCACCGCCGTTGCAATGCTTATCCCGTCAAAGGTGGAGGTTCCTCTGCCCACCTCGTCAAGGATTACAAGGCTCTGCTTGGTGGCGTGCTTCAAGATGTCCGCAACCTCGCTCATCTCAACCATAAAGGTGGACTGTCCCGCAGTAAGGTCGTCCGAAGCTCCCACACGGGTGAAAATGCGGTCAACTATGGATATCCTTGCGCTGTCTGCAGGAACGAAACAGCCTATCTGCGCCATAAGCACGATAAGGGCGGTCTGTCTCATAAAGGTGGATTTACCCGACATATTGGGACCTGTGATGATAGCCATTCTGCGGCTGTCGGTGTCAAGGTAAACATCATTTGGAACGTACATCTCGCCGCTTATCATCTGCTCCACAACGGGGTGCCTGCCGCCCTTGATGTCAAGAGTTCCGTCAATTACCATATCGGGCTTAACATAGCGGTTTCTCATAGATACCTCCGCAAAGGAGCAGAGAACGTCAAGTGCTGCCGCAGCCTGAGCAGTTTCCTGCACCTCTGTGAGCCTTGAGCCGATAAAGTCTCTAACCTCCGCAAATATCTCCGCTTCCATCACAAGAGTTTTCTCGCTGGCTCCCGCAATTTCCTCCTCGGCTTTTTTCAGCTCGTCGGTGATAAATCTCTCGCAGTTTGCAAGGGTCTGCTTGCGTATGTATTCCGCAGGAACAAGGTCATAATAGGATTTTGTGACCTCAATGTAATATCCGAATACCCTGTTATAGCCGATTTTCAGGTTTTTGATGCCCGTCTTTTCCTTTTCCCTTGCTTCGATCTCGTCGATAATGCCCTTGCCGCCCTTTATAATTCCTCTGAGCCTGTCAAGCTCTGCATTGAAGCCGTCCTTGATAACTCCCCCGTCCTTCACAACGGGGGGAGGGTCATCGGCAATGGCATTGTCCACAAGTGCGGCAATTTCCTTCAGCTCATGCAGCTTCCCCTCAAGACCTTTGAGAAGATTAGTCCTTACATTTCCCAGAAGAGCCTTGATACGGGGCATCTGCTCTGCGGTATGGGCAAGCGCCTTGATATCACGGGGATTGGCGGTTTTGTATACCACTCTCGTCATAAGGCGTTCAAGGTCGTAAACGCCTTCAAGAGCATCTCCCAGCTCGCCTTGTAAAACAGGGTCATTATAAAGCTCCTCCACGGCGTCCAGCCTGTCGATTATGGCGGCAGGCTTTAAAAGGGGCTGCTCAATGTAGGATTTAAGCAGTCTCTTGCCCATTGATGTCCGTGTGCGGTCAAGCACCCATATGAGACTGCCCCGCTTTTCCTTGTTGCGGAGAGTTTCGGTAAGCTCAAGGTTTCGCCTTGCGGTAAGGTCAATTTCCATAAACCGCTTGTCCGAATAGGTAACAAGCTCGGTAAATCGTCCCACCGCCGCACGCTGAGTATCGCTGATGTAATAGAAAAGTCCGCAAAGGGCAGCGATTGAAGCATTGTCCCTTTCGTCCACATTCATATCCGAAAGGCTCTCGGCGGAAAACTGTGCAAGAAGGGTGCCAAGATGAAGCTCCCTGTCGAATTTATCCTCCTCCAAGACCGTTTCGCAAAGCTCCATTCGTGTGCGGATAAAATCCATTACCTGCGTAAGTCCCTTCGCCTCGGGATTTACCAAAAGCTCTGCTGGAGAAAATCGGGATATCTCGTTGATAAGCGACTCGCAAAGCTCACCCATAGGCTTGTCCTTATGAGTAAAAAGCTCCGCCGTACCCGTGGATATGTCCGCAAAGCATACAGAAGCCGCTCCCTCGTGAACGTAGAGTGCTGCGATGAAATTATTTTTTGAATCGTCAAGGAGATTGCTTTCTGTGAGAGTTCCCGGGGTAACTATCCTGATAACGTCCCGCTTCACAAGCCCCTTCACAAGCTTCGGGTCCTCCATCTGCTCGCAGATAGCCACCCTGTAGCCCAAGTCGATAAGCTTTTTTATGTAGATCTCTGCGCTGTGGTAGGGTATGCCGCACATTGGCGCACGCTCCTCCTGTCCGCAGTCCCTGCCTGTGAGCGTAAGCTCCAGAGCCTTTGAGACCACTACAGCGTCGTCGAAAAACATTTCATAAAAATCTCCCAGACGAAAGAACACGATATGCCCGGGATATCTGTCCTTAACGTCAAAATACTGCTGCATCATAGGAGAAAGTGTGCTGCGGTCAATGTTCATCTTCCGACCATTCCCTTTCAAAAAAATTCATCGCCATTCGAAACATAAAGCAAATCTGACGGACAGCTTGCTGTCCGCCCTTCTTGCTTCTTGCCTCTAATATATCTTGCCTCTGTTAATGACAACCTCCGCAGGAAGCGCAGCTTCCCGTGCAGGAAACAGGATTAGACTCGGGGCAGGTCATAGGGTCCTCGCCGTTTGCGGCGCAGGTAACGATATAATTGATGCTGTCGAGTATTCCGTCCATATCGGACTTTGCAGCCTCAAAAGCCATCATTTTGGGATTGGTCACAACTGCGGCATAAAGCCTGTTGAGATCGTTGTTAAGGGCAGTAATGGCGTCGGTGTTCTTATCCTCCTTAGCCATTTCGCTGTTAAGCTCCATCTTCTTCACATTGAAATCGGTGATATTCTTCTGAAGCTCCTCGTCCTTGTCGTTTGCAAGCTTGGCAGCCGCAAATGCAACATATCTGGGGTCCTCCTGAAGTGCCTTTCCCAGTGCTCTTGCCGCTTCGATTACGTTCATTTTAAAACAACCTTTCTGTATATGATTTTATATTACTATCCTTTGACAGTTAATAGTTTATTATACCACAAAAAGTCCTTTTTGTCAAATAAACCGAAGCAATTTCAGACAAATTTCATTATACCTCTTCACAGCTTTTCCCGCAACGCAAATATCGGCAATTTCAATTAAATTTCCGGCAATTTTTGTGCATTTTCATATTTTTCTGCAGCTGACCTCCACAAATTTAAATACGAATATCAATTGACAAAGCGAACCATATATGTTACAATATCAATAAATAATTCACAGGTTATGTGAAAATAAATTTTGAAAGGCTTAAATTATGAAAAATCACCTTGCCGCACTCACTGCCCTTTTAATGGCATTTTCCCTTGCCGCCTGCTCCGAAAATCAGACGGAGAATACCACCTCAGAGACTGTAAGTGAGACTGTTTCATCGGAGACAGCTTCCGAAACATCTGCCGATGCCGCATCTTCCGAAACAGCGGAAAGCTCGCCTGCAGCCGAAACGTCCGATTTTTCCTACATTGGAAAATGGTATTTTATCAGAACGGATATGACCTCCGAAGGTATGACCCTTGCCATGTCTCTCAAGGATATGGAGGTCACCGAGTTTACCGATGAAACCTCCTTCGTTCTGGATATTAAGGACGGCGGCACTGTTGATATCAATGCATACGGCGAGACAGCTTCTGCCGAATGGACAGCCGCAGACAGCGGCATCACAATTACAGGAGACGAGGAAACACTGGGAGCCGATAAGCTGGAATTCACCGCTGAGGACACCGACCTTATCAGGACCGATATCGCCTTTGAGGAAGAGGCTATGAATATGTACTTTGCCAAGGAGGGCAGCCCGAAGATCGAGGAGTCCATGAACAAGAGCCTTCTTGAGGAAGCCTTAGGCTCAATTCTTGGCGAAATGATAGGCGAAAATATTATACCTCTTACTCTTGAGGCTCCTGCCGTACTTACATACGATGAGGAAACAGTGACCATGTTCTGCAGCTTTACCGCACCCGAAGCAGGCTCATATACCTTCCGCTCCGAAAGCGGCGGATACGATATTGCAGCTGTTTACGATCCCGCAAGCTTCTCTGAGGTCATGACCTCTTCGGACAATACCGAGGGCGGCTTTGAGCTTACCATGGAGCTTGAAGCAGAGCAGACCATATACATCGAAGTCACCTCCGACAGCAAGGAAGTAACCGTTACCGCGCAGAAAAATTAAACATATCCAAACTCTATCAGAGCAGCATTATCGGGCATTTACGGTAATGCTGCTTTTCTTTTATGAAAGTTTGGTGAAAAGCAGAAAGCTTTAAGGTAGATTTAAGCTTTTGCGGTTATTATTTAAGCATATCAAGGAAAGGAAGATAGCCGTGAAAACAAAAACAAGCCATAAAAAGCCTATCATAGCCGCAGCAGCCGTTCTTCTTGCAGCAGGAGCAGGAGCTGCAGCGTTTGCGGGAGCCACCGCATCAGCAGATTCAAGCGAAGAAACAAGCTATCGCGAATACACCGTCTCAAAGGGAGATATCACCGTAGGAGCCGAGGAAAGCGGCACAGTGACCATCGAGCATACATATGTGACCTTCCCTTGCTCTGCCGAGGTGCAGGAGGTGTATGTCAAGGAGGGCAAGACCGTCAAGGAGGGAGACCCGCTCATAAAGCTCTCTCCCGAGGATATCGCAGATGCAAAGTATGAGCTTGAAAGCGCAGTCAGATCTGCGGAGCTTGAGCTTGAAGCAGCAAAGCAGGAACAAAGCACAAAGCTTCTTGAAGCAAAGCAGGCCCTTGAAAGCTCACTTGCAAACGGCAGCACCGCCGAAACGGATTATGACCTGTACATCACCAAAAACAACGCCTCAAAGCAGTCCTCGGCAAAGCAGCTCGAAAGCCTGAAAAAAGAGCTTGAAGAGTATAAGGCAATGAAGGAGACCTATCCCGAGGACTATGCCGAATTATGTAAATACGAAGATATTCTTGATGAATATGAAGCAAAGTACAAGGAAATGGAAAGCGTTTACAAGTCATATCAGAAGATCGACGATGCAAACAGTGCCGCACTCGATGAAATTCAAAGCGAGTATGACGAATATACCGAAAAAATATCCGATACCTCGGAGCGCCTGACCGAGCTTAAAAAGAATTACGAGGAAACAAGATCGGCATATGAAAAGGCTCTTGAGGAATACGAGACCGCCAAAGAAAATTATGAAAAATCAGCTTCAAATTCAGATATCACCGTAACCGCCGACATCAGCAGCGAAAGCGGTACCGAAGCAGCTTCAAGCTCCTCCTCGGGAACAAGCACGGCAACAAGCCTTGCGGATAAGCTTACTCAGGCAAAGACCGCTCTTGACAAAGCAAGTGCCGCATATAACTCCGCAAACGTGGCATATTCGGGCTATTATCAGAACCTTGACTCGGAAATAAGCGATAAGATAGAGGAATATGAAAGCAGGATATCCGAAGCCCAAAAGACCTGTTCCGCTCACGAAAAAATAACCCAGGCGTATAAAAAGCAGCTTGACGAATTTAACGAGCAGGTTTCCGACTGCCGTGAGCAGTATGAGGACAAAAAAGCGGATTTCACCGAAATATACGGTCAGAATGATGACGAATCCATTGACGAGAGGATAGACTCCCTCACAGACAGCATTGCCGAAGCGGAGCTTTCCATCAAAACAGCCGCCGCAGGAGAGGAAGGCGACCTTCTTAAAGCACGTCAGGACGCCGACTCAGCGATCGCGCAGGCAGAGTCCGCACAGGCTGTTTATGACCGCACTGCTGCATCTCTCGAAAACCAGATCGAACAGGCGCAGAAAAAATATGACAATGCTGTGGAGGAATATAACGACTTCTGTGAAAGCGTTTCCGACGACGGTGTTGTCTATGCGGAATGTGACGGTCTCATATCCTCGGTAAATGTCTCCGAGGGCAGCAGTGTTATGGCGAACAACAGCCTGCTCACCATTCTTGACACAAGATATGTGTACCTTTCCGCTTCCGTTTCCGAGGAAGATGTAGGCTCACTAGAAACAGATATGGAATGCTCCGTAAGCCTTACCGCATATGAAGACAAGACCTTTGACGGTCATATCGACACCATTTCCGCCGAGCCTGCCCGTTCCTCGGGATCTGTCACCTACACCGTGACCGTCAAGCTTGATGACGAAAGCGGCATCAACGTCCGTGAGGGTATGTCGGGAGAGATAACCTTTATCGAGGGCGGAGTCAGCGATGTAATGTACACAAATGTAAATGCCATCACCTTCAGAGACGGTGCTTCCTACGTAAAGATTTACGATGAAAGCGGTCAGATAATCGAAAAAGAGGTAGTGACAGGCTTTTCCGACGGCAGATATGTTGAGATAAAAGAGGGCGTGTCTGCAGGAGAAAAGGTGCTTGCGGAAATAGAACTTGCAGGCAAATAAATCCCGAAAGGCAGGACATACATATGCGGCTTTCAGAGCTTTTGCGAATGGTATTCGTAAATATATTTTCAAGCAAATTAAAATGCGCCCTTACCTCTCTGGGCATTGTGGCAGGCTCAGCAACAATCGTGCTTGTCATAGCCGTGGGACAGGGTGGCAAAATGGACGTTGCCGAGCAGTTTAAAAACCTGAGCGCAGGGGCAATAGAGGTCTCCGCAGGACAAAGCGCAGACTCCATAATGGAGGGTATGATGGGCGGCTTCGGAGGAGCCCCCGGCGGCGGAAACGGCGGCGGAATGCCGAATTTCGGCGGCGGACAGATGCCCTCTGGGGGCGGTATGCCGAATTTTGGCGGGGGAGCACCCTCGGGCGGCGGAGGAAATCGTTCGGGCGGCGGCGGAGGAGGAAAAGGCTCCTTTGCACCGTCAATGACAGGCGGCGTGACGCTGACGGAGGAGGATGTTGAGGATATTTCCGCCGTAGTCCCGGGCATAGAATCCATCTCCATACTTGCAAGTGGCGATGCGGCAGTTGAAGGCGGCGACCTGGAGGAGGAGACCACCTATACAGCGGTGGGAGTAGCACCCGAGTATGCGGATATATCAAATCTCACCGTCCAGTACGGCAGCTTTTTTGACGAGGACGCCGAGGAGGACTGCTCCAAGGTCTGCGTCTTAGGCTACAAGACCGCCCAGAGCATATTCGGCGCCGCCTATCTTGCGACAGGAGACTATGTTTCCATTGAGGGCAAGAATTACGAGGTCATAGGCGTTCTCAGCTCAATGGGAACTGTATCCTCGGGAATAAGCCCCGACGAGGCAATATATCTCCCCTATTCCACCGCAAAAAAATACGTTTTCGGAAACAGTATCGAGCCGAAAATATCGGCAGTTGCCTCGGACGTTAACGAAGTTCAAAGCGTAATGGAGAATATCGAAGCGGTGCTTACCCAGAATTATCCCGATGCCAAATTCACTGTCACCGACGCAGGCAGCGAAATGGAAGCGGCTCAGAAATCAGCCAATACCCTCCAGACCTTGCTTATTGCCGTAGCTTCAATTGTGTTTATAGTAGGCGGCATAGGCATTATGAACGTTCTTTTCGTAACGGTAAGGGAGCGGACGGGTGAGATAGGACTTCTCAAGGCACTTGGCTGCAAAAAGGGAGTTATCCTGGGAGAATTTCTCCTTGAAGCGGGAGCAATAGCCCTTTTCGGAGGAGCGGTGGGAGTAGCACTCGGCTATCTGCTTATCCCCGCAGTGGAGCTTACGGGAACAAGAGCGGAGCCTGTGGCATTGGCAGGAGTTTTGTCCCTTGTGTTTGCGGTGATAACGGGAACCCTGTTCGGATTTTACCCCGCCTTCAAAGCTTCAAGGCTCACGCCCATTGAAGCCCTCGGCAGCGAATAAAGAAGGAGATTTTTTGAAAATGAACAGAAAGAATTTTTTTATAATACTTACAGTCCTTGCCCTCTACAGCACAGCATTTTCGGGCTGTGCCGAATCGGGCGAAAAGGAAAATATCCCCGTACAGACAGCGGCTGTAAACAATTACGTCCCCAAGGAAACGGACAAGACCGTATCGGGAGAAGTCACAAAAATAACGGGCAACCGCATAACTCTTGCCCTGGGAACAGTCTCGGCGGATAATTCACAACCTCCCGAAAATGGCGGAGAAGTCCCCGAAATGAACGGCGAAATGCCCGAATGGAGCGGCAATATGCCCGAGGGTAATTTCACTCCCCCAAGCGGTGAAATGCCCCAAATGAACGGAGAAAAGCCCGACAGGGGCGGCGAAAGACCCGATATGAGCGGCGAAATGCCCACACAGGGAAGGGGCGGTCGAAGAGGCAGCTCAACAGTTCAAAAAACAGGGGAGGAAGCGCAGTACATTCTCCCCGTAGGAATGCCCATCGACGGTCTCAGCGGACGAAATACCGACTATTCGGGCGTCACCGCAGGAGCAGTCATCACCCTGACGGTAAATGAGCAAGGCGTGGTATGCGCAGCGGAGGTGAGCTGATTGAGCGAGCCTGTTATCCGAATGAGCGGAATTAAAAAGAGCTACAAAATGGGCGGGAACGTGCTGAACGTCCTCAAAGGCATAAGCCTTACGGTAAACGAAGGAGAATTTCTTGCTATACTCGGACCCTCGGGCTCGGGAAAATCCACCCTTATGAACATAATCGGCTGTATGGACAGCTTTGACGAAGGCGAATATTTTCTCTCGGGTCAGCCGATACATTCAATGAACGACAATATGCTCACCGACGTGAGAAACGAGTACATCGGCTTTATTTTCCAGAAATACCACCTTATCACAAAATACACCATTCTCCGGAATGTAATGATGCCCCTGCTTATCCGCGGGGAAACGGCGGCGCAGGCGGAGATGACCGCAAGGGAGCGGCTTATCCAGCTTGGAATGGGCGATAGAATGGAGCATAAGCCTACTGAGCTTTCGGGCGGTCAGCAGCAGAGAGCCGCCATTGCCAGAGCCCTTGTGGGCGACCCGAAGATACTTCTTGCGGACGAACCCACAGGCGCCCTTGACAGCGCAACGGGAAAGGAAGTTTTAAAGCTCTTTCGTGATCTTAACGAAAAGGGCCACACCATCGTTATGATAACCCATGACCTGAACGTTGCACAAAGTGCAGGGCGAATCGTAAGGATAGTGGACGGCGAGCTTTTCGAGGATTAAAATATACTTGACAAACCTCAGAAAGTGTGGTAATATAATAAAAGAGTCACTTGTGATGATGTTCATTACAGGCGCACGAAGGGGGACACCACCTCGGGTGTCAGCTTTCGTGCGCCCTTTTTGATTTTTTTAGCGGAAAGGACGGATAAGAAAAATGGCAATAATATGCGGCAAAAGCGTTCCCGAAGCGGACGGAAAAAAGCTTTCGGAATATATCGTATCTGCGGGCTATAATGCAGGCAGGATAGCGGTGGAATACAACGGCGAGATACTCCCGAAGGCAGATTATGACAAAACCGTCATAGCCTCCTCGGACGATATCGAAATAGTTGAATTTATGGGCGGCGGCTGATATATCACGCAAATTTTTATAAGGAAAGGCAGTATTAAAATGGATGATAAGCTTATTTTAGGCGGACACGAGTTCACCTCAAGATTTATATTAGGCTCGGGAAAATATTCCCTTGACCTCATAAAAGCGGCTGTAGAAAACGCAGGCGCACAAATAATAACCCTTGCCCTCAGACGAGCTAACAGCGGCGGAGCGGCAAATATCCTGGATTATATCCCCGAGGGCGTGACCCTTCTCCCCAACACATCGGGCGCAAGAAACGCCGAAGAAGCGGTGCGGATAGCAAGGCTTTCAAGGGAGCTTGGCTGCGGAGATTTCGTGAAGATCGAAGTTATCAGGGACTCCAAATATCTCCTCCCCGACAATTACGAGACCATAAAGGCAACGGAAATTCTTGCAAAGGAGGGCTTTGTGGTACTCCCCTATATGTATCCCGACCTGAACGCCGCAAGAGACCTTGTAAATGCAGGAGCCGCAGCCGTAATGCCCCTTGCCGCTCCCATCGGCACAAACCGAGGGTTATGCACAAGAGATTTCATAAAAATACTCATTGACGAGATAGACCTGCCCATAATAGTTGACGCAGGCATAGGCAAGCCCTCCCAAGCCTGCGAGGTAATGGAAATGGGAGCCGCCGCAGTAATGGCAAACACCGCCATAGCCACCGCAGGAAATATCCCCGCAATGGCAGAAGCATTCAGAAAAGCCATCGAAGCAGGCAGAACTGCATACCTTGCCAAAACGGGACGGGTAAGAGAAACTGCCAGCGCCTCCTCTCCCCTTACGGGCTTTCTGCACGATTGATTAAAGGAGTGATAAAATGTCTCGCATAAACCATATGCAGTACCTTGAAGGAATGGAAAATATCGGCTCCGAGATACAGGACAAGGTAATAACCGCAATGAACGGCTATGACCCCGAAAAATTCACTGCCGCCGATGTAAGAAACGCCCTTGACAGCGACATCTGCACCCCCGAAAATTATATGGCTCTCCTCTCCCCCGCCGCCGAGCCGTTTCTTGAGGAAATGGCAGAAAAGGCAATGAAAGAGCGAATGAAGCATTTCGGAAATTCCGTTTATATGTTCACCCCCCTCTACATCGCAAACTACTGTGAAAACCAGTGCGTCTACTGCGGCTTCAACTGCAAAAATAAAATAAAAAGAGCAAGGCTCAACGCCGAAGAGATTGAAAAGGAAATGCAGGCAATTTCAGCCTCGGGACTGCAGGAAATACTTATCCTCACAGGGGAAAGCCGCAAATATTCCGATGTAGAATATATCGGAGAAGCCTGCAAAATAGCAAGTAAATATTTTCGGGTAGTGGGACTTGAAGTCTACCCCATGAACTCCGATGAATATAAATATCTCAGAGAATGCGGAGCAGATTTTGTCACCGTTTTTCAGGAGACATACAATTCCGACAAATACGAGCAGCTCCATTTAGGCGGACACAAGCGCATTTTCCCCTACCG
The DNA here is from genome assembly GCA_017829005.1 of Oscillospiraceae bacterium. GTDB lineage: Bacteria > Bacillota > Clostridia > Oscillospirales > Ruminococcaceae > Huintestinicola. The sequence goes on from JAGAJF010000002.1 coordinate 40,437, forward strand.
CATAAACGCCCAGGAAAGAGCGATAATGGGCGGTATGAGAGGAGTAGGCTTTGCCGCACTTTTAGGACTTGACGATTTCAGAAAAGATGCCTTTGCCGCAGGCTACCACGCCCACCTGATACAAAAAAAACACCCCCACGCGGAAATAGCAATGTCCTGTCCCCGCCTTCGCCCCACCAAAGCGGACGAGACCATAAATCCCCGTGACGTAGGGGAAAGACAGCTTCTGCAGGTGATTTGCGCCTACCGCATTTTCCTGCCCTACGCAAGCATAACCATCTCCACAAGGGAATGTGAGCGTTTCCGCAATAATGTCATAAAGCTTGCCGCCACGAAAATATCCGCAGGAGTAAACGTGGGAATAGGCGAGCACAGCGACTCTGCCGACAAGGGAGACGAGCAGTTCGAGATATCCGACCCGAGAACCGTTTCCGAGGTATACAAAGCCATAGAAGAAATGGGTCTCCAGCCCGTAATGCACGATTATATTTATGTTTAAGGTAATATGCGTAACTCAGATGTCTGCGACTGAGGACTTCCTTTCACAGCTTGAAAAAATATGCGCCGCTGGTATCGACAGAGTGATACTCAGAGAAAAATCCCTCACCGAATGGGAATACGAAGCCCTTGCAAAAAGGGTGATAAAAATATGCGAAAAATCCAATACCCCCCTGTCCCTCCACACCTTTACCGAAGCCGCCAAAAGGCTTGACTGCAAATTCATTCACCTGTCATATGCCGATTTCACAGCAGGCAAAGGAGAAGGCTTTGAGACCGTAGGAGTGTCCGTCCATTCCCTTAACGAAGCCATATCGGCGGAAAGAGCGGGAGCCGGCTACATCACCGCAGGACACATCTTCCCCACCGACTGCAAAAAAGACCTCCCCCCAAGAGGAACGGACTTCCTCAGAGAAATATGCAATACCATCCATATCCCCGTCTACGCCATCGGCGGCATAACCCCCGAAAACATCTCTCTCGTGAAAACGGCGGGAGCCTCGGGCGTCTGCCTGATGTCGGGGCTAATGAAAGCAAAGAAGCCGAGGGATATCATCGAAAAAATAAAAAGCTGCCCATAACGCCTGCATTCACCCCCCGTATTGTTCCCTGTATTTTTTCGGAGTAAGCCCCGTTTCGCTTTTAAAAGTCCTTATAAACATACTTTGAGTAGAAAATCCCAGGGAATAGGCAATTTCAATGTACCTGAGACTTGTATTCCTTAACAGATCGCAGGCAGTAGAAATTTTAGCTTTGGTAACAAATCTTTTAACGGTACTACCCGTTTCCTTAGAAAACAGCCTTGATAAATAAGAGGGGTCAAGCCCCAGATAAGCGGCAAGTCCCTTCACAGAAAGATCGGCATTCAGATTACTGTAAATGTAAGCAATGCACTTTCTTATGTGAAGGACCCTTTCCGCTTCTTCCACATCTTTCCCGTATATCGCCTTTTCGGTATTTACGGTTTTTGCAATATCGTTCATTTTGTTTGAAAGACGGAATCTCTCATCCTTATCTCTTGGATGATGA
>JAGAJF010000146.1 GCA_017829005.1 Oscillospiraceae bacterium
ATCGGGAGTCACGGGAACATCGGGAGTCACGGGAACATCAGGTGTCACGGGAACATCAGGTGTCACGGGAACATCGGGAGTCACGGGAACATCAGGTGTCACGGGAACATCGGGAGTTACGGGAACATCAGGTGTCTCGGGAATGTCCTCGTCGCCATTGTCGTTATCATCGCTCTGGTCGGGGAGTTCTATCACATAGCCCTCATTTGTTACCTGATGGATTTCGCCGCCCTGATTTAATGTGTCAACGATAACAGAGCCTTCAACGTTGTTAGCATTGGAAAGAGTAGCATTGGGAGCTACGATAATTCCGCCCCAGTTCTGAACGTCAATATTGCCGGTGTAGCTGCCGAAATTGAAAATAACATTGGCGTTGCTGCTGCCCCATGCCTGAGGATTGATATTGCCGAAGCTGATATTGCTCATACCCTCAGTCTCAATATTGACAATAATATTAGCACCGTTGTTGTTCTGAAGGATATTTTTGAGCCAGCCATTGTTAAAGTTCTCGTTGGAATTGATCTGATCGGGGGTAGCATTGACTACAACAACGTTGTTTCCCGAAATTGTGTTTGAATTCAGATCGTTGAGCGCCTCGGAAACGGTCCGGAATGGATTTACTGTACTGTTGGGATCATAAGTGAAATCATTGCGAAGAGCGTCACCGTTGGCAGCAATATAGTCAAGATTCTGATTGATATCAACCACTTCGCCGTCAACAAGTCCGCGGATAGAAACATCGTTTAAATTTCCGTTTACGGACAGTGCAGCGGTTTTTTCTTCGCCGTTTTCTTCATAGGTAATATATATTTTCTTTTCGTCTTCAGATACGGTGCAGGTCGCATCAAAGCCCAGAACTATCTCATATGTTGTGCCTTCATAAACGCCGAGCTTTGTATCTCCCGTAAGTGCCGAAAAACTGTCAACATAGCATATGTAGCTGTTGGAACCGTTCTGATTGGTCATATTCTGCGCTACATTGGTGTTGAAAAGGTCAAAATTGTTTACGGTGTTTGTGCAGACATTGCCCTCAATATGGTTCCCGGTGTTGATGTTATTGCTGTAGATCGCAAAATCCTTTAGGTTATTCAGACTGCCCAGGAAGTTGCTTACATTCTGGTTCTCGCCTATGAGCAGATATACGTTGTCACCCACCTGATAATAAGCGGATGAATTATTTGTGGATATACCTTCCTCGGAACCGTTCTCGTTTGAGCTGCCTTCCTCGGAGCTGCCCTCATTTGAGCTGCCGTTCTCGGAACTGCTCTCGTTTGAGCTGCCTTCCTCGGAACCGCTGTTGCTTTCATTTCCATAGGTGGTAGCTATGCTGTCAGCATCGTCACCGTTAGCCTGCTCATCGCCTGCATCGGCTTCTTCACTGCCTCCGTCATCATTATGAGTATCTGATACAGAGGCTTTTACCATACCGCCTGTCAGATCAATGGTCTCAGCGGAAACTCCGCCGCCCTGGCTGTTAGCTGCAAAAACTGTCAGTGCAAAGGCGAATGCACTGAGAGACTGCAGAACTTTGCGCTTCTTATCGTTATTATTCATAAGATTAATCCCCTTTCAGAATATGGAAAATAAATAAAATGCCGATACTTTTCTACAGTAACAATTATAGCATAATAGCAATGATTTGTCCAGTATTTTTAGTGATTTTCATCAAAAATAAACCAAGTTTGTAGACATTAACATAATAAAACGTTTTCTATATGTTAATTATTACAATTTGTCATAATAACCTATAAAAATTATATATTTTTTGCAGGCGGCTGTGAGATATCAGAGGTCACCCTCTTCAAAAAGCTCTATCTTCTTGCTCATCATTTCAGGATTTGAAGCGTACAGAGCCGCCGTTTCCTTAGAGATGACCCCGTCGGAGAACAGCTTGAAAATAGCCGTGTCCATAGTCTGCATACCCTTTGAGGTCTGCATTATCGTTTCTATCTGATGAGTTTTCCGCTCGCGTATCATTGTGCGTATTGCGCTGTTTACCGTCATCACCTCGAAAACGGGGTGGAGGGTGCCGTTTATATCGGGGAGAAGCTGCTGGGAGACTACCGCACGAAGCACCATTGAAAGCTGCATTCTTATCTGGTGCTGCTGATTTGTGGGGAAGGAGTCTATTATTCGGTCAATGGTGTTCACCGCACCGAGAGTGTGGAGGGTGGAAAGCACCAGCTGACCCGTTTCGGCGGCGGTCATGGCGATGCTCATAGTCTCGTTGTCTCTCATTTCGCCAAGGAGTATGACGTTGGGTGACTGCCTTAATGCGGCTCTCAGGGCGTCGGCATAGCTGTCGGTGTCAATGCCTATCTCACGCTGGCTGATAATGCTCTTCTTGTGCTTGTGAAGAAATTCGATTGGGTCCTCGATGGTTACGATATGACCTCTTCTTTCGGTATTTATCCTGTCTATCATACAGGTGAGGGTGGTGGATTTTCCGCTGCCTGCCACGCCTGTGATAAGGATAATGCCGTTGTTTGAGTCCGCAAGGGACATAATGCTCTCGGGAATGTTAAGAGCGCTGCTGTCGGGCAGGTCGAAAAGCACGTTTCTCAGCACCGCCGCAAGAGTGCTTCTCTGCCTGTACACGTTTACTCTGAAACGTCCCACTCCTGCAACGGAGAAGGAAAAATCCATTTCCCTGCTTATTTCGTCTGTGCTTTTCTTTATATCCGCCAGCCCGAATATCTCGCTTATCATTCGCTCGGCGTCGGCAGGCATAACGATATCCTCGTCTCTCGCCATAACGTTTCCGAAAACCTTATAGCTCACCGCTGTGCCCGAAACTATAAAAATATCCGAAGCGCTGAGACTTACAGCTTCCTTTAAAATTTCGCTTATCCTTGTCATAGGAATTCCCCTTTCTGTATCAGAAGCCCTGCCATACGTTCAGGCGTTCCTCGTCCTCGTTTTCTTCTTCGTCATATACCACCGCGTTGCGGACTATCTCATAATTTCCCCGCCTGTCGGTGGGAAATGCGTCCACCTTCAGCTCAAGATAAACCGAAGCCCTTTCGTCAATGGGCGTGGAGCAGGATACAATGTAAAAATTGCCCTCCCGTCGGCAGGAAGCAAATTCACACTCCTCAATATAAGCCTCGAAATTCATATCAAAAAGCCCCGAGTCTGCCGCCGCGGCAATGCAGCCGTCTATCTCGCTTAGCCTTTGTGCCGACAGATTTTTTGCCGCCTGATATGTATCCAGCCGCTCGGCACTTTTTTCCGTAAGCCTGCCGCCCCGTCCCGTGGCAGACAAAGCCGCCGCGCCCACGGATGCAAGGGTGATTATGAGAAAGACCGCTATTAGAGTGAGAAATCCGGGAGCCGAGACCGTTTTAAATTTTCCGTTCATTCTTCATTCTCCTGTTCATCGGGGATACAAAGGGGAAACGGAGCATAGCAAACCGCTCTTTCCTCCACAGTTCCGCCCTCCCACACAATGCGGATATCCGAGGTCAGGAGCTGACCGTAGATAAGCCCGTCACGCTTACATTCCTCGATGCTTTCGGTTATATAGACCGCACCGCCGTCGTCATTCGGGGCATATCCGAACCGCTTGTCGCAAGGTATCATAAAGCTCATACCGTCTATGCAGCTTTCCGCCGCTTTTTTTCCGAATATCTCCTCGGCGGCAAGCTCGGCGTTTCCTGTGGCGGAATATAGCTCGCACCATGACTCGGCACAGGCGACCGCTGCCGCATAGGTCTGTTCCCTGTCCGCGCGCTTTGCCGCCGCGCCCAGAGTGTGCAGGGTACTGCAGCAGCAAAGGGCGAAAACGGGGAGAATAAGAGCAATTTCAATAAAAAAAGGGTCCAGCCTTATGCCGCCGCTTCGGCGGGGTTCGCCGAAAATCGTCCTTTTCATTCGCTGTCTCCCCCTTCCGAGAAGAAAAATCCTGTCTCTGCCGAGGGCTTTGCAAAGAGGGTGACGCTCTGACCCGTTCCCGAGCAGGCGGTGATCTTTACCGTATCGCCCGATGCTTCGGATATGTATACCTTGTCGGCGGAAAAAATGCTTTCTCCGAGAGAGACGTCCGAGCCGCCGGGGACCACAGCCTCCCACAGAAAACCGTCCTTTAAGGTTATAACATTGTCATAGCCGTCCTGCCTGCCTATGACTATTTTGTCAAGAAGACCGCTTTTGTCCGTAAAAATGCTTATGCTTTCCTCGGCGCTTCTAAGATGATTTGCAGTAAACCTTGCCGCACCGAGACATTCCGAGGAGTTTTCATATGCATATCTTATGCGGTGGAAACAGCTTACCGCCGTCCACATAAGGGCAAAGGAGGTGACAGCGAATATGGTCATAAGAATGAGACTCTCATACCGCACCTTTGCCCAATTTGGCTTTGTACCCATATCTGCTTGTCACACCTCCCCGCAATACTTTTATCCGTTACATCGTCTCAGTAAAATTTCCCAGGAATTTAAAATAACCCATACCCGTTTTAAGATCGTCAAGAAAAGCTGCCACCTTGCGGTTTTCATATGAGCCTTCAAAATCAAGGAAGATGACTGCCTCGAAATCCTTTCCCGCAACGGTCTTGTTGACTATCTTTTTAAGGTTCAAGCCGTATACCGCAAACTTGGTAAGTATTCTGTAAAGTCCTCCGGAAGTATGGGGAACGGAGAAGGATACGGAAATGGTATTTGCGTTCTCGGGAGCGGCAAAATGCTTTGAGAAGCAGATAAATCTTGTATAATTGGGATAAGCGTCCGCCGCCTTTTCCTCAACTATTTTAAGCCCGTTCATCTCGGCGCAGGACTTGGAGCAGATGCAGCCGATGGTGTTATCGGGGCTGTTTTTGACCATTTCTGCGGCAAGAGCGGTGTTTGCGTAGTCCATAGGCTCAAGTCCCTTGTTTTTGATGAATGTGGAGCATTGAGCCAATGCCTCACGCTTTGAGAATACCCTCCGCACGTCCTCGGGGTTTGTTTCGGGCTTTACCGCAAAGCAGTGGGTTATCTCCACTCTTACAATGTTGTTTATGTAAAAATCGTGGCTTGCCATAAGGTCATAGGTCTCCGCAACAGAGCCGACGGTGGAGTTTTCCAGGGGCAGTATGCCGAAGTCTGCCCTGCCTCTCTCCACCAGATCTACCACGTCCTTGAAGCCCGTAACAAAGCGGATAGCCTTGTTTTCGCCGAAAAGCTTCACGCAGGCAGATTCGGCATAGGCGCCCGTGCTGCCCTGGCAGGCAATGACCTGTGCCTGTTCGGGACGGAAAAGCTCGGGCTTATCATATATCTTGCCCCAGGTATACACCTCCGCCTGTATGCATTTGCTTATGTCCATGACTTCGGTGAACATAACCGCTGCCGCGTCAGCCATATGCTCGGGAGAAGCGGCTCTGACATTGTCAATTATCTGCTGTTCTCTGCCCTCCTGCATAATGGGGAGGTCGTTTTCCTTTTTGTAAAGGGCAACGCTCTTGCATATCTCCATTCGCTTGAGAAAAAGCTGGAGCATCTGACCGTCTATATCGTTTATTTCTTTTCTGAGATCGTCAAGCTTCATTTTTATAAATTTCCTTTCCGTATTTATCAGCTTATATCCGCAAGCTCAAGATAAGCGCCGCCGTTTTCCGCAATATAGTCCTTTCTGCCCTCAAGGTCGTTTCCGAGGAGCAGGTCGAACATTTTTGAGGTAGCCTCTGCGTCTGCGGGAGTTATCTTAATAAGCCGCCTTGTATCGGGGTTCATTGTAGTAAGGGACATCATTTCGGGGTCATTCTCTCCCAGACCTTTGGAGCGGTCAAGCTTGTATTTTTCATCGCCTATCTTGGCAAGTATCTCGGTCTTTTCCTTTTCGTCATAGGCAAAATATGTCATTTTCTTGGTGGTTATCTCAAACAGGGGAGACTCTGCAATGTAAACGCAGCCCTGCTCGATAAGGGTTGGGGTGAGACGGTAGAGCATCGTCAGCACCAGCGTCCTTATCTGAAAGCCGTCCACGTCCGCATCGGTACAGATAATGACCTTGTTCCAGCGGAAATTGTCCATTGAGAAGCTTGAAAGCTCCTTGTTAGCCTTGGACTTTACCTCCACGCCGCAGCCAAGTACCTTGATAAGATCTGTGATGATATCGTTCTTGAATATCTTGTCATAATCAGCCTTCAGGCAGTTGAGAATTTTTCCTCTGATGGGGATTATCGCCTGAAATTCGGCGTTTCTTGCGGTTTTGCAGGAGCCAAGAGCCGAGTCTCCCTCCACGATGTAGACCTCTCTGCGGGACTTGTCTCTTGTGCGGCAGTCAACGAATTTTTCAACCATATTTGCAAGGTCTATCTGCTTGGTAAGGTTGTTTTTGGTGTTCTGCCTTATCCTGTCGGCGGACTCTCTTGCACGCTTGTTGATAAGTATCTGGTCGGCAATTTTGTTTGCGTCGTCGGGATTTTCAATAAAATAGACCTCAAGCTGGTGCTTTAAGAAATCCACCATATTTTCGTAAATGGATTTGTTGTTGATAGCCTTCTTGGTCTGATTTTCGTATGATGTGTATGTGGAAAATGTTGACGAGATAAGCACAAGGCTGTCTGCAATATCATCGTCTTTAACGGATTTTTCGTTCTTCTGATATTTGCCTGCGGATTTGATGAAATTGTCGATAGAGGAGCGGAAAGCCTGCCTTACCGCCTTCTGGGGAGTGCCGTCATACTCGAGGAAGCTTGAGTTGTGGTAATACTCCTGAAAGCTTACGCTTTTGGAGAATGTGAAAGCGCAGGATAGCTTCATTTTGTATTCGGGTCTGTCCTCTGCGTCTCTGCCCTTTCTCTCGCAGGAGCAAAACTGCAATGAGGTGAGATTTTCCTCTCCCACGATCTCCTTGAGATAATCGGTAATGCCGTTTTCATAGTAATATTCGGTCTCCTCAAAGCCCCCTGTTTCCTTTTCAATACGAAGGATAAAGGTGACCTTGGGATTTACCACCGCCTGCTTTTTAAGCACCGACTGAAAATAATCGGGGGGGATAACAATGTCTGTAAACACCTCGGAATCGGGCTTCCAGCGCGTCTTTGTGCCTGTCCGCTTGGATTTTGTGGGTTCCTTTGACAGACCGCCGATGTTTTCTCCCTTTTCAAAATGGAGGTTATATTTAAAGCCGTCACGGAGGACTTCAACGTCCATATATTCCGAAGCATACTGCGTAGCGCAGGCACCCAGACCGTTTAAGCCGAGAGAAAACTCGTAATCGCTGTTGTCGTATTTTCCGCCTGCGTAAAGCTCGCAGTAAACCAGCTCCCAGTTCCACCGCTGCTCGTTGTTGTTGAAATCAACGGGGCAGCCACGTCCGAAGTCCTCCACCTCAATGGAGTGGTCGAGGTAGCTTGTGACGATAATTTTATCGCCGTGACCGTCTCTCGCCTCGTCAATGGAGTTTGAGACTATCTCGAATACCGAGTGCTTGCAGCCCTCAAGGTCGTCCGAGCCGAATATTACCGCAGGGCGCTTTCTTACTCTGTCCGCACCCTTTAAAATGCTTATGCTTTCGTTATCGTAATTTTTCTTTTTTGCGCTCATTTTGCTGTGGATTTTCCTTTCTGTTTGTTTTTTGTATTTAAAATTATCCCGATAAATCAGGAGTTGTCAGTATGACAATCATAATTTATCCTATATTCGATTATTTTCAAAGCAGCTTTGTTATTCGTTTTTCTTTTCAACAGTTCAAGCCGCCTTATTCCTATTCGTTTGTCAGCCGCCTTTAATATATTGGTAAGTCCCCAATGATCATTTTCAAAATGTTTGTGAAAAATAATATCTTTTGGAGTATCAATATATTCACGTATCAGATCAGAAATATCTGAAATATCCGTACCATATGGATACCATTGTTTCCTGCCGCTTAAATTTTTTATACAATTACCATCTGTACTTGCATCTACAAATTGTTTCGGATAATCAAAGATTATTTCATCACCGAGAGTTATCCAATATCGTGGCAGATCTGTTGAGCCGTATTGACTGTCCATTCTGTATTTTGACAGATGAATTTGAATGTTAATTCTATTATCAATAATATTGTATAATTCTCGTTGTAATGAACTCCACCTTTTCATTTGTTTGCCTCCGGATCCCGATTTGCAGATAAGCTCATACACTCCTACAGAAAAATTATTGAAAAATGTAAAGAATAAAGAATAGAGAATAAATTATAAATCATAAAGAACTATTTTACTTGACATTAGCCACATTCTTCTCACGGTAATCGAGAATATACTTACACCCCGCAAACACCGCTCCGAAGAATAAAACGGGCTTCCAGTCAACCTTTGAGCGGCGTGAGCTTACATAGACCGCTGTCGGCTTGTCCTTTTCGCCGATGGTGTAAAGTGCCGCAGGGATACCGTTTTCCACAACTATCTTGGTGGGACGGGCATTCACCACCGCCTTTAATACCACCTCGCTGAGAAATGAGGAAATGCAGGCAGCGGCGGCAGTTTTGCCCACAAGTTCTATTACCTCTCTCAGGGTCTGCTCATCAACATAATAGCTCATAAAATAATCATTCCTTTCTTGAGAGTTTTGCGGTTTCCGTAAGGAAATCTTTGGCGGCAGCCAAAGAAGCAAAACTCGGGTTGAAAATCTTTGATTTTCAACCATTCCTTTCTTTATACCTCAAGCTCCATATAATAATCGTCCATAACAAAGCCGTTTCCGATGTCTGCAACGCCCTCGCCAATGGTTTTGTAGCCCATAGCCTTGTAAGCGGCAATGGTGCTGTCATTGTGTTTGTTGACAGTCAGCCATATTGCCCGAAGCCCTCTTTCACGGGCGATTTCTTTGAGCATATCGGTGACTGCACGGGCATATTTCTTTCCCCGCTCCTCCTTTTTCAGATAAAGCTTTGAAAGAAAAAGCCTGTCACCGTCGGGCTTTATGGCGGTGTAGCCAATGTCCTCGCCGCCACGCTTTATAAAATAATACTCGTAGCCCTCTTTTATATTTCCCTTTTCCGCTTCAAAGGAGCAGAATTTTTCCACCATATAATCCACCTGCTCTGCAGTGATTATCCCCGGAAAATACTCGTGCCATATGCCGTCCGCAAGCTTTGACACCCTCATAAGCTGGTCATCTGTCTCAGCCTTCACAAGCTTTATTTTATCCATTTTTCTATCCCTCATTTTTCGGAAAAAAATTTTAAGCGTTCCTGCGCACTCGTCCTCCATAAATCCGCCCGATACAAGTGGACGATGATTGTAGGGGAGAGCGGAAAGGTCGGTCACAGAGCCGAAGGAGCCTGCTTTTTTGTCATATGCGCCGAATATCACCCTGTCGATACGGGAATTTATTATCCCCCCCGCACACATAGGGCATGGCTCCAGGGTCACATACATCACACAGCCCGCCAGCCGCCAGCCGCCCAGATATCGGGAAGCGCTTTCAATAGCCTCAAGCTCGGCGTGAGCTAAGGGACTGCGGCTTTTTTCACGCCTGTTGCGACCCTCGCCAACTATCCTGCCGTCGGAGAGCCTGACTATCACAGCGCCCACAGGGACTTCTCCCTCTGCCGCCGCTTCATCTGCAAGCTCCAGGGCACGTTTCATATACTTATTATCTGTCATAGCCATTTTATATCTATTATCATAAGCATAACGGTAAGTATCAGCCACATAATTACCGAGGCGTTTGTAAGACAGCACATTACACGTTCTCTGGTGTCAAGGTACATCTTGTAAAGGGGCAGGCTTATCTTGTTGCTGTGCTTGATTATGAAAACCGAAACTGCGGTAAAGCCTGCGGCAATGTATACAAAAAGCACAGCGGCGGTGATGGTCATATACATTCCCTCGGGCAGCGGAGTGTATTTCAGCACCGTCAGGAAATACACGCTTCCGCTTATGATGATACGCATAATAAATCCCGTAACGATAGAGCCTGAGCGCACCACAAAGAAGCCTACCACCAGCATTATGGTGAATGTAAACAGGAAGGTATGATAATTTGCTGCGGTAAAGGCGGCGATAATGCTTGTAAGGATAAGGGCATAGCCGTCTCCGAACTGCTTGAGTATCTGCAGGATTATGCCGTGATGAACTATCTCACTTATAATTGGAATGATAACAGCCGTCAGCAGAGCGGACAGAAACAGGCAGACCTTATTTTGGGGTATCCATATGCTGAAGGTGGGGTCAACACCCATAAGCACAGCCGATGTATGCTGCACGTTTGAAAGAATGGTCGCAATGCCGAAGGTCAGCATTGCCATGGGGGCGGCTATGTTAAACAGGGGCTTGTTGTATATCTTCACAGGCATTAAAAGCTTTTTGGGCATATTTATCTTTCTGAGAAGATAGATAAGGGGCAGGAGACGGACGGATATCTTTACGATATAATCCGTTGCTACAGCTATATATTCGCTGCTTGAAACAAATCTCAGCATATCATACAAAATGGGTATATCCCCGAAGGGAGCCACGTCCTTTATGAGCCATATTACAATATTGAGAACGGTGTAAATGGTCAGAAATTTTGCCAGCAGGGAATGTATCTCCACAATGACCGACCGTTCCGCCGCCTGGGGAGACTCGGTTATAAAGCCCTCTCCGTCACGGTAGGTAAGCTCGTCGGAGTTATCGAGAAAATAGAAGCCGTAGTCTTTTTTGTGTTCAATTCGCCATTTGCGGTATAATTCGTTGTATTCCTTGTCCTGAAGCTTTAAGGAGGCAATGCGTCTGTCGCTGTTGTCTCTTTTTCCTGTGATAGCCATAACGGGAGACTCCTTCCCTCTGCTGATTTTGCGTATGATTAAATTTATTATACCACATTTTTCTTCTGTGTTTGTGAATTTTTTATGTATGAACATATTGATAATTTTTATTACAAAAGCCGAATAAAGTATATCGGGGGTCAAATCCATGTAATTATGCTGTTAACCTCTTGCATTTTCGCCGCAATTCTGCTATAATAATTTTAAGAAAAACCATATTCGGAAAGGGGCATATTTCAAATGAGCACAGTTCAGAGACGGGACAAAATAAACTACTATCTGGATATCGCCGAGACAGTTCTCGAGCGGGGAACCTGCCTGCGGAGAAATTTCGGAGCGATAATCGTCAAGAATGACGAAATAGTTTCAACGGGCTATGTGGGCGCACCCAGAGGCAGAATGAACTGCTGTGACCTTGGCTACTGCACCAGAGAAAAGCTGGGCATACCCAAGGGACAGCGCTACGAGCTGTGCCGCAGCGTTCACGCCGAGGCAAACGCCATAATCTCCGCCGAGAGAAGCGACACCATCGGCTCCACCCTATACCTTGCCTGCCATGATGCAAAAACAGGGGAGCTTTACGGCGATGTGGAGCCTTGCTCAATGTGCAAGCGGCTTATAATAAACGCCGGCATTTCCACCGTAATAATCCGCAACACTCCCGATAAATACACCACCATCAACGTCCAGAGCTGGATAGAAAACGACGACTCCATCGAAGGAACGGACGGCTACTGATTTTCGTTAAAAAAACCGCCTTTCGGAAATACCAAAAGGCGGTTTTGTCAAGGAATATGAATATTTATATCAGGAACCTGTAACGATGTAGGGCTGGATAGCGCTTGCAAGAATATTTGCGGGCATAGTCTGGAGCCAGATCTTGCCGGGGCCTGTTACCTTTGTGTTAAAGAGACCTTCTCCGCCGAGAAGCACGTTTCCGACGCCCTTGACTGTCTCGATATCCATGGAGCAGGTAGCCTCCATAGCAGCAAGGTAGCCTGTGTCGATGAGCATAGACTGACCGGGAGCAAGGGTATACTCAACAATGCCGCCGTTTATCTCAAGGAAAACCATTCCCTTGCCCGTAAACTTCTGCATAATGAAGCCCTCGCCGCCGAAAAGACCTGCACCGAGCTTCTTCTGGAAGAAAATTTCCATATTAACGCCGATGGTGTTGGCAAGATATGCGGATTTCTGAGCCACGATAGGTCTCTCGCTTGTGTCGAAGCAGATGATGTCGCCGGGGAAGGTGGACGCAAATGCTATCTCGCCGGGACCTCCTGCTGCGGAATATGTATTGCGGAAGATGGACTCGCCTGTTACAGCGCTCTTTGCCATTTTGCCCAGTGCGCCAAGAAATCCTGCGCCGCCGCCTGAGCCGAGACCTGTCTGCATCTGCATAGTAGGTGTCATCCATGACATTGCGCCCTTCTGACACTCAACAGCCTCGCCTGCTTCAAGACGGCAGATAAGCACGGGCAGGGGAGCGTTTTTAACTTCGTACTGCATAATAATACCTCCATAGATCCATAATATCAAAATCTAAATTTTGCAATTTAATCATAACACAAAATAATTAGTATGTCAATAGAATATTATAAATTCTAATCTTATTTTTATTTTGGTATAACATAAAATATTTTTTGGGAAGTGATATCAATGTCAAAAGAAGCAGGCATAAATCAGAAGCTGAAATTTCTCTATCTTGCGGACATTTTCAGAAGCGAGACCGACGAGGAGCATCCTATCAGCATATACGCCCTTTCCGAGCGCCTTGAGGCTCTGGGGGTAAAGGCAACCAGAAAAACTCTGCTTGATGACATACAGCTTTTATTGGATTACGGAATGGACATAATTTCCGTTCCCATGGGAAAAATGCTTGGCTATTATCTTGGCAGCCGCAGCTTTGAGCTGCCCGAGATAAAGCTCCTTGCGGACGCCGTAAGCTCCTCACGTTTCATAACCGAGAAAAAATCACGCATACTTCTGAAAAAGCTTGAGGGACTTACCAGCAATTATCACGGTCAGGAGATAAACCGTCGGGTCTTTGTGGCAAATCGTATCAAGTCGGAAAACGAGGCTATCTACATAAGCATAGACACCATTCAGCAGGCAATTGACAGCAAAAAGCAGATATCCTTCCGCTACTTTGACCGCACGGTGGGAATGAAGAAGAAATATCGTCACGGTGGGCGCACCTGCTCACCCTATGCCCTTGCATGGAATGACGGCAGCTATTATCTTGTGGGCAAGCAGGGCAAATATTCCACCCTTTCAAACTTCCGCATTGACCGAATGGAGAATGTGACCGTTCTTGATGAAAAAGCCGAGCCTATCCCCGAGGGCTTTGACCTTGCCGAATATACTGCTACCACCTTTTCCATGTTCAGCGGCGAGGTCTGCACCGTCACTCTTCGCCTTGACAGCAGCCTTGTGAACGTGGTAGCGGACAAATTCGGATCTGATCTCATTCTCATTCCCGATGGGGAGGACAAATTCACCGTAAGCGTGAAGCTTGTGGCAGGAGCGGCATTTTACGGCTGGCTTTTCCAGTTCGGGGACAAGGCGGAGGTCATTTCCCCCGAAAATATCCGCAGGGAATTTCTTGAGATGATTGACAATGTCCGCAGAAAGTACGATACGGAGGAATAAGCATTTGATAAACGTTTTATTTATAGGTGACATAGTAGGTTCCGGGGGCTGTGACTTTGCGGAAAAGACCGTGGGCAGGCTCAGGGCAAAGGAGAAGCTTGACATCGTTATTGCAAACGGTGAAAATTCTGCCGACGGCAATGGCATCACCAAAGCTTCTATGGAACACCTTTTCAGGTTTTGCGATATTATAACCACAGGAAACCACTGCTTTAGGCGCAAAGAGTTCACCGAATATTATGATATCAAGGAAAATCTTCTCCGTCCTGCCAATTACCCCGAGGGTGTGGCAGGAAAAGGCACTGCCGTAATTGATATGGGCAGATACAGCTTCGGGGTCATAAACCTTATGGGTACAGCCTTTATGGAGCCACTCAATAATCCCTTTGAGTGTGTGGATAAGCTCCTTGAGGAGATGGATACCCCCAATATCCTTGTGGATTTTCATGCCGAAGCCACCTCCGAGAAAAAGGCAATGGGCTTTTATCTTTCGGGCAGGGTATCGGCAGTCATCGGCACCCACACTCACGTCCAGACCGCCGATGAGATAATTCTTGAGGGACACACGGGATATATCACCGATGCGGGAATGTGCGGGGCGGAGCTTTCTGTTCTTGGTGTTAAGAAGGAGCTTGCCATTGAAAAGCAGCGGACAAAATGCCCCGTTAAGTTTGTTGAATCGGAGGAAGCTCCATTTTTTAACGGCGTAAAGCTTGGGATAGATGAAAAATGCGGTAAAGTTCACAGTATTGAGCGGCTTATTATTAGATAAATCGCCTAAATTTCCGTAAATCCTTGCATATATACGCTTTTTCGTATATAATTATTTTAACATATGACGAAAGGCGGTCTCAAGATGGATATACTGAGAGTTTCGGCAAATTCCTCTCCAAATTCGGTGGCGGGAGCAATCGCCAGCATTGTCCGCAGCTGCGGTCAGACAGAGGTGCGGTCGGTGGGAGCGGGAGCCACCAATCAGGCTGTAAAATCCATTGCGGTGGCAAGAGGGTATCTTGCGGCTGTGGGGCTTGACCTTGTGTGCTTCCCCGAATTTTCCACGGTTGAAATAAACGGCGAGGAACGGACGGCTATGCGTTTCGTCTGCTTTGCTTTAAGTGAAGAATAAAAATAAGGGACTGCCTGTGCAGCCCCTTTTATGTTATATTCATTTCATACCATTTTTCTTTGCCTACATCATCTCCCCGGTCTGTTTCCTCAGCGATATATTCTCCGCTGTAATTTTCAAACAGCTCTTCAAGAGTTTTTCTTTTTTCGCATTGTTCAGACGTTTCTGTATTCATAAATCAGCCCTCCAATTCTATTTTTAATATATACCAGAAAAAATATTTTGTCAAGGATATCTTTTTCCACAGTTGAAATAAACGAGAGGAACGGACGGCAATGCATTCATACAAAAATAAACCCTCCGCAAACCGAAGTCTGCGGAGGTTTTTTGATTGATTACAAAGTAAAGCGATTAGAAATCAAGTCTGTACAGCAGCAGTATTGAGAACGATACCGCCGGTCTCAGAAGTCTTGGCAATAGCCTCTGTGGGGTAACCGCCGATGTAGCTATCGGTAGAAGTCTTGCCCCAAGCGGTCTTGTCGGGAGTACCTGCAGCAGAAACGATTACTGTTACAACACCTGCGGAATCAGACTCAGAACCCATAAGAGCCTTAAGAGCTGCGAGGTGATCTGCATCTGAAGGAGCAGCAGTAGGAGCAGTTACTGTTGTAGGATCGGATGCGGAACGCTTGAGAGACTGAGATGTAATCTTGTCAGCAGCATCCATGGGGAAACCTGCAACTTCGCACTTAGTAGCGTATGTAGCGGAGTTTGTGTAAGCGAGCTTAGCGTTGGAGTTAGCTGTAGAAAGCTTGGAGTCACCAACATAGCCGATCATAGAGGGAACGAGGATAGCTGCGAGAACACCGATGATAGCGATAACAACGATGAGCTCGATAAGGGTAAAGCCCTTCATTTTTGAATTTCTCATGGGAAATTCCTCCTTTTTAAATAATAAAATTTTGATTTATAAGCTACAGAGTCTTAGTCGCTCTGAAGTTATACGTTAAATGGGGTCTTTGCTGAAGTCCCTGACAGGGAACTGCCCGGTGTAAATATGAGGCGAAATGCCTTCGTTTGGGTGCATAAAATCGGATTCCTGAGCTGCTGTGGCGCTTACACCGCTTACGCTGAATTCGTATGAATAAAGCCTGCTGACACAGCTGTCTGAATCCTTGACACCGCCGTTTGTACCTATCAGCTTAACAGCCGCTTCACATTCTGCAGTAGTCTTGTAGTAGCCGTTGTAGACTGCATAAGCTACTGTGAAGGTCTTGGGATAGAATGCAACCACCCAGGAGCCTTTGAAGCTGGATTCAAGCCTTGATTCGATACCGTCAGCTATGGGATATGCCTTTGTGCCGTCCGATCTGAACCTGTAATCGAAGCCCGTATTGGTATCATCATTCGCATACGCTGTAGCGGTGGATTTTTTGATACCGTATGAATCAACGATGGTGGTCTTGTTGGAATTGTCGTAATTGGTTGAATCATAGCCCTGCTCAGTGTTGACCATTATCCAGCATAACTTTGAAGGGGTATCGGTACCGGTAATATCCTTTACCTTTGTACCCTTTATCTGTTCAGTTACCAGATAATCCTGAGCCGCCATGTAAACTTGTTGAGCCTGACTGTTTGCAGAGCGAATGTGGTTTGTTCTTATGAAGTCCGAAATGCTTGGAACAAGTATCGCCGCCATAATTGCAAGAATTGCAATTACAATTATCAGCTCAAGCAGGGTGAAGCCTCGCAGCTTCCGCTTTGATTTGTTCATTGGACACCCTCCGTTCGTAAGGCAGATACCAATGTATCAGCTTCGGGAAGCTTTTCGCTTCTGAGGAGTTCCTTTCGTTTTTCCTCTCTCCCTTGACTGTAATTACATTATAATCTATCTGCGTGTAAATGTCAATAGTTTTCTGATAATTTTTCCTCTAATTTTGTGAATTTGTGGATTATTTCACGTAAACGTTTCAAAATCTTAATTTTTAAAGCAGGTTGCACAAAACGCTCGTTTTAAAGAACCCAAAATCACTAATTTTTGCAATTTCTTTGCAGCTTGTATCATAGTGAGAAATGTAATTTCCACATTAAATTAAATTTTGCAGTCCTGTTTATACATTTTATACTCACAATACCTGCAATAATTTTATCTGAAAACTATAAAAATCTTTGATTATTGCAATTTATAACTATTTTAAGGGCATTACGGTGAAAATATACTGCAATTTTTACACTTTCGGAGCAGATATGTGAAAAACTGCTCCGAAAGGGGTAAAAAATCACTGATAATTACACTTTTTATCTGACAGACATATCGCCCTTCATATAACGCTCGAACTCGTTGATATCGAGGCTCTTCTCTCTTGCGTGCATTTCGGTGATAACTCTTTCCTTTACCATGCGGGCAAGCTCGTAGTCGAGACAAACCATTCCGTCCTTCTTACCTGTCTGGATAGCGGTCTGGATAAGGTGTACCTTATTATCACGGATCATAGCCTTGATGGAGTCGGTAGCGTTAAGAATTTCAAGCGCTGCAACACGTCCTGTGCCGTCAGCCTTGGGGATAAGGGTCTGAGCGATGATACCTACGAGAACGGTAGCCAGCTGAGTACGGATCTGGTTCTGCTGGTGCGCGGGGAATGCGTCGATGATACGGTTGATGGTATCGGAAGCAGATGTGGTATGAAGTGTACTCATAACCAAGTGACCTGTTTCGGCGGCGGTTACGGCAGCCGTAATGGTCTCGTAGTCACGCATCTCTCCTACGAGGATAACGTCGGGGTCTTCACGGAGAGCAGCACGGAGGGAGAGGGCGAAGGATTCAACGTCGTCGCCGACCTCACGCTGATTTATCATACATCTCTTATGCTCGTGAATGTACTCGATAGGGTCCTCAACGGTGATAACGTGAGCGCTGCGGTTGCAGTTAACGTAATCTATCATACCCGCAAGTGTTGTAGATTTACCGGAACCTGTAGGTCCTGTTACGAGGATAAGTCCTCTGGGGCGCATAGCGAAATCTCCGAGGATAGGGGGGAGATCAAGGTCCTCAAGAGTAGGGATATCGTTTCTGAGGAGACGGATAGCAATAGCCGTATCTCCTCTCTGGTGATAAACGTTAACTCTGTGACGGTAGCCGCGCTTGGTAACATATGAGAAGTCGGTATCGATCCTGTTCTTGATATTCTCAATGTTTCTGCCGCCTGTCATCTGCTCAACGATCTTCATAATAGCGCCGTCGGTCATCTCGGGGTATGAGCTGAGCTTGCGCAAGGTACCGTGAAGACGCACGATAGGCGAGATCTTGGTAGTGAAGTGAACGTCGGAGCAGCCGAGAACACGGGCTTCGTCGAGAATTTTGTCAATATTTATGACAACTCTTTCCGCAGGCTTTTTTTCGATATCAATATCCATTTTATCCTCCAATCTGCCGCTTGGCGGCAAATAAAATTAACTGTGATAAGTAGCCGTATTATACAGCGAATGTGAGCTTTACAAGCTCGTCCATAGTGGTTCTTCCCACCTGAACCAGCTCTGCAACGTTGTCACGGAGAAGCTTGCAGCCTTCCTGTCTTGCCAGCTGGGAAATGGCGTCAGTCTTGCCGTCGGCGGCAATAAGGGAAGCCATATTAGGTGTGCAGAGCAGAATTTCGTGGATAGCGGTACGTCCCGTATAACCCGTGTTGTTGCACTTGGGACAGCCGCAGGCATCGTAAATGGTAACGGATTCTTCGATACCCAGAAGCTGATTATCCTCTTCGGTGGAAACTCTGGGTGTCTTGCACTCGTCGCAGACAACCTTACAAAGTCTCTGAGCAACGATACCGATAAGAGATGTAGCAACCATGTAAGGAGCAACGCCCATATCCACCAGACGGGTAACGGTGGAAGCCGCGTCGTTTGTATGGAGTGTGGAGAGCACCATATGACCCGTGATAGCGGCTCTGATGGCGATCTCGGCGGTCTCCTGGTCACGCATTTCTCCGACCATTACGATATCGGGGTCCTGACGGAGGATAGAACGAAGAGCAGCGGCGAAGGTCATACCTGCCTTGGTGTTAACCTGACACTGATTGATGCCCTCGATGTTCTTCTCGACAGGGTCTTCGACTGTAATAACGTTAACATTGGGCTTAGCAAGCTCACCGAGAGCGGCGTAGAGGGTGGTAGTTTTACCGGAACCTGTAGGACCCGTAACCAGCATAACGCCCTGGGGAACCTTGATAAGTCTGGAAAATCTGTCGTAGTTATAATCGGTCATACCGAGATCGGTTATCTTACGAACGCCCACATCGCCTGTGGCGAGGATACGGATAACGCACTTCTCGCCGTTAACGGTGGGGAGGTTAGATACACGGACATCAAGGGTAGTTCCGTCAACGACCTGAGTGAAACGGCCGTCCTGAGGAACTCTCTTCTCGGCGATGTTCATACCGCTGATGATCTTGATACGGGTAATAAGCGAGTTATGAACAACATTTGAAACGTTCATAAGCTCGATAAGGTCGCCGTTAACACGGATACGGATACGTGTGTAGGTCTTGAACGGCTCGATATGGATATCCGTTGCGTCCGCGCGGAAGGAGTTTTCCACGATGGTGGTACAGAGCTTAACGATAGGAGCGTTGTCAACTCTCTCGGCAATTTCAGCTGCGTCCTCGTCGATATCTCCGTCGCCCTTGAACTGATCCTCAACGGAGCTGATAACATTGCCAACGTTAGCGTTGGAGTATATCTTACCGATAGCCTTGGTGATAGCCGCCTTAGTAGCGAGAACGGGAACAACGTCCATACCCGTTGTAACCTTGATATCCTCGAAGATATAGAAGTTAACGGGGTCGTAGGAAGCAACCGTAAGACGCTTACCTGTAATTTTGATAGCGATGATGGTATGCTTTTTAGCCAGTGCCTCGGGGATCTTCTTAACAGCCTCCACGTCGATGGCGAATTCGGGGTCGTCCAGGTCAACGAAGGTCAGATTATTTTTCCTTGCAAGGACCTGACCGAACTGAACGTCGGTAACAAAGCCAAGCTCAACAACGTAATCGCCGAAAAATTTTCCGGGCGTATTATCGTTCTTTTTGGCGTCGAGGGCAGCCTGCAGCTGTTCATCGGTGATTATTCCCTCGTTCACCATATACTGGCCAATAGGAATATTCTTCATAAGTGTTTAAACTCCTTCTCCGCAGACGAGTGAGATTGTCCGAACGCCCTTCTGCGGAAAAAACGCCGGAATATATTTTTGCGGAAAACCGCATTTTTGCTTGAAAAAAGGTAAGAAGTATGATAATATATAAAGTAACGTTACCGCGAAAAGCGGGCGATACGAATTTTCACATTTAAAGGAGACTGATAAAATGAGCAGCCTGAGTATTGAAGCTCTTGAGACCATTCTGACGGTCACGATCTATGTTTTCGTTTTCCTGTTCGGAATAACCATCGGAAGCTTTCTTAATGTATGTATATACAGGCTTCCCAAGGGCGAATCGCTGATAACCAACAATTCTCACTGTATGACCTGCGGAACAGAGATCAAAAGGTACGATCTGATACCCGTATTCAGCTGGATAATTCTGAGGGGAAGATGCCGTGCCTGCGGTGCGAAGATAACTCCTCGCTATATGATAATCGAGCTTATGACCGGTCTGGTTTTTCTCGGGGTATTTATGCGTTATGATTTTCTTGATTACGGGCTTTATCCCGTAATGCTTTGCCTGTTTATGGCAGGACTGATAGTTCTGTGCTTTCAGGATATGGATACTCAGGAGATGTGTGTATCGGTTCTTGTCTACACATTTCTTATAGCGGCTGCCTCCCACGTGCTGAGCTTTATCAACAGCTCGGAAGGAAAGCTTCTCACATTTCCCGAGATAAGCCTTACTGACGGTATCATCGGAATGTTTTGCATAAGCCTGCCGCTTCTGCTTATTGGCTTTGTGATAACTCCCTTTTTCTACAACGCTTTTGCGGACGAGAACAGGAAAGAACTCAGAGGAATTAAGGCTAATCTTAAAAGAACAGCTCAGAGCGACAGAAATTATTCGGTGCTTGTTTCCAAAAAGGAAGCTCTGGAAGCTAAGATAAAGGAGCAGCCGCCCGTATACGGTTTCGGAATGGGAGATGTTGTACTTATGGCTGCCGGGGGTCTGATGCTTGGTGTGAAAGCCACTGTTACCGCTGCGCTTATCGCCGTTGTAACAGGTGCTGTTTATGGGCTTATCCTCAAGTCTGTAAGGAAAGAGGACGATGATAATTCAAATGCTTTTGCCTTTGGACCGTTTCTGATACTCGGACTTTTCGTTGGAGCATTTGTTGGCGGAAAGCTTATTGATATGTATCTGGCAAGCTTTGTTGTAAGGTAAAAACAGTTTTAAAAAAACGACCCGTGCCGTGCTTGGCACGGGTCATTTTTAGTATTTAGGTGTTGAACAGAATGCCGTATGTAGCCCAGAAGTCTTTAGCTTCCTGAGTATTTACCTGCATTGACTGAGAGGCATTTGCACTTCCCCAGCCGATGAGGAGCTGGCTCTGAGCTGTGCTGTCACATTCGCTTACGCAGGGAACGGGAAAGCCCCAGTCATTCATTTCGAATACGACCTTTCCGTATTCCGATGACTCAAAGGTCAGCTTGTTTCCGTCCTGTGTGCAGTTCCATACGCTGCTGTCGATGTTAACAGACCAAGGCTTGCCGTTCCAGCTTACTGTTGCAGATGCTACAGGGTCAGTGCCGATATTCAGGTTTGACGGAGGGGTAGCAGCACCGTTAGGACCGGTTCCGCCTGATGTAGTTCCTCCACCGGACTCACCACCGGACTCACCACCGGACTCACCACCGGACTCGCCGCCGGACTCGCCGCCGGATTCACCGCCTGTTGTTATTCCGCCTGAGCTGCCTGAGCCGCCGCCTGAGCTGCCTGAGCTGCCGCCTGAGCTGC
>JAGAJF010000147.1 GCA_017829005.1 Oscillospiraceae bacterium
ATAGCCGAGAGATTTACCGTTCCGAGAGCCCTTATCTTCTGCTTTACTGTGCCCAGACGCATACTTATTTCGGTGTTGTCTGCGTCCTTTATGGCAAGCTCCTCCGCTTCCGAGGGGTACAGCTCGTACTGCTCAGCCATATCGGAGATTATCTTGTCGTATGAGGTCTGAGACGATTTATGACGCTCCTCGAGACGGGTCTTTTCGGCGCCGAATTTTTCTTTTTCTGCGTTCTGCTCTTTTATTCGGGTGCGAATTTCGTTTGAACGCTTTTCAAGCTCAAGATTATTGCTCTGAGTTTCGGCAATTTCCGAATTTATCTCGGCAGTTCTGTCTCCTGCGCCTTTAAGCTCGTTCTCACGCTGACGGATAAGCTCCTCTCTTTCGGTAATGAGCTTCTTCTGCTCCTCGATGGCAAGTGCGGACTTCACAGAGCTGTCGCCGATGCTCCTGCTCTGCTCCTCAAGAGCGGCAAGGCTTTCCTTGGCGGCTTCTCTGTCCTTTTCAAGCTCGGCTCTTCGTATTTTCAAGGCGGACATTTCCGAGGAAATATTCTCTCTTTCCTCCTTGAGCTTTTCAAGAAGTGCGCCGTCTCTGCCCGATTTATCCTCGCCGTCGGCAATTTGTGCGTCAATTTTTTCAAGCTCTGCAGCGGCTTTTTCTGCGGCGGCTTTTGTTTCCTCAAAGCGTTTTCTGAGCCTTTCGATTTGCTCCTCCGCATTTTTTCTGCCGCTGACACTCTGCTCCTCAACCTGCTCGATACGCTTAAGCTCTGCTTCAAATCTTATCCTGTCCTGCTCGATAATGCGTATCTCGTCCTTTGCCGCTTCAAGGTCTATCCGCATTTTGTCGGTCTCTGCCTTGAGTGCGGCGGCTTTGGATCTCATTTCCGCAAGTCGGTTTTCATCGGCGGTAAGCTCGGCTGTTAACCTCTCTATCTCGTTTTTACGTGTGAGAACGCCCGAGGAGCGGTTTGCGGAGCCTCCCGTGAATGAACCGCCTGCATTGACCACCTGACCGTCAAGGGTCACTATTTTAAATCTGTAGTTATATTTTTTTGCAATGCTGCCTGCACAGTCGATGTTCTCGGCAATTACCGTTCTGCCAAGCAGGGAGTTTACGATACCCGTGAATTTAGCATCGTATGTAACAATATCGCAGCCTAAAGCCACAAATCCGCTGCAGCCTTCAAGTCCGCTTTCGTTAAGCCTGTTGCCCTTTACCGAGGTGATGGGGAGAAATGTGGCTCTGCCTGCGTTCATATCCTTGAGCATACGGATACTGCGCTTTGCCGCTTCTTCGTCCTCGGTGACAATGTTCTGGAGTGCGCCGCCGAGTGCAGTTTCCACAGCCACGCTGTATTCAGAGGGAACGGTGAGTATCTGCGCCACCGAGCCGATTATGCCGCCAATCCTGCCGCTTTTGCCCGCTTTAAGAGCCTGCTTTACGGCATGACCGAAGCCCTCCATGGAATTTTCCAGATCCTGTAAGATCTTTATCCTGTTTTCCTTGTCCCTTGCGCCGATAGTTAGCTCGGAAAGCTCCTTTTCGGCGGCGGAAAGCTTTTCACACCTTGCGGAAAACAGCCTGTTCATACCGCCCGAGCGGTTTTCCTGCTCGGCTTTTTTCTCCTCAAGGAGCTTTAAGCCGTCAAGCACCTCTTTGCGCTCGTTTTCAAGATTTTTTCTGCTTTCGGAAATGGCTTCAAGCTGTGATCTTGCGGCATTTTCCTGTTCCTCTATTTCTTTGAGCGCATTGTCCGAGGAGCTTGCGGTTATTTTCAGCTCGGACTGCCTGATATAAAGCTTGTTAAGCTCTGCGGCATGACCCGAAAATTCCTTTTCAAAGCCGTCCTGTCTGCCTGCGGCTTCTCTGAGCTTTTCCTCCGCTTCCGAAAAATCCTTGTCCGCCTGCTCGATATCCTTGCCGATTTGGTCTATCTGAGCAAGCTTTTCCTCGGTGAGCCGCCTGTTTTCGCTGTCTGTCAGCTTGGCGTTCTCCATCTGATTTTCCAGATCGGCTATGTTTTCATTGAAATGGGTTATCTCGTTTTTATACACCGCAATATCGGCGTGAAGCCCTGTGTTCGCTTTTTCGGCGTCAAGAATGGCGTTTCTCAGCTGCTCAATGCGGATATTTCCCTTGGCAATGTCGCTGTAAACGTTTCTGTATTCCTCTTCGAGACGTTCAATATCTGCCTCGCAGGAGGAATATTCCGAGGTGTTAATAAGCAGCTTGTCCGAAAGCTCCGCGAGCTTTGCACGAAGCTCGGAAAGCTCATGCACCCAGACGGTTATCTCAAGGGATTTCTTTTCCTCGGAAAGCTCGATAAACTGCGCTGCCTTTTCCGACTGCTTTCTCAGGGGCTCCACTCTGCTTTCAAGCTCGGAGATGATGTCTGTCAGTCGCAGGATATTTTCCTCCGCCTGGGCAAGTCTCCTCTGAGCCTCTGCTTTTCTGAAACGGAATTTGGAAATTCCTGCGGCTTCCTCGAATATGCTTCGTCTCTCGCCGGATTTTGAGGAAACTATCTCTGCAACGCGTCCCTGTCCGATAATGGAATAACCGTCACGTCCAAGACCCGTATCCATAAAAAGCTCGGAAACATCCTTTAAGCGAACCTGCGCACCGTTGATGATATACTCGCTCTCGCCGCTTCTGTAAAGCTTTCTCGTTACCGTCACCTCGGGAGCGTCTATATTTAAAATGCCCTTGTCGTTTACAATGCAAAGTGTGACCGAGGCAAAGCCCATGGGCTTGCGAAGCTCGGTTCCCGCAAAAATTACGTCCTCCATTTTTGCTCCTCGGAGAGTTTTCGAGGACTGCTCTCCCAGCACCCAGCGCACTGCGTCACCGATATTGGATTTGCCGCTTCCGTTGGGACCTACGACCGCGGTTATGCCCTTGCCGAAGTCCAGCCTGATCTTATCGGGAAAGGACTTGAAGCCCTGAAGCTCAAGTGATTTTAAGTACATATTAAAACCTCTGAATTACTGAATAATATATTCTCTGCCGTTTACGGAAATTATTCCAGATGGCAGGCTGTCGTCACGAATAAATGAGACCTTTTTGTCTGCAAAAAATGCCCTGTTTGACTTTTTGTGACCTACAAGGATACTCATATTGCGGTTTGTAGCCCTACACTCCGCAAAACCGTTTTCGGAAAACTCCTTTTCGATTATCCCTTTCACCCATTCCGAGCGGACAAGTTCGCCAAGTGCAGGGTGATAAAAGCCTGCAACTGCCCTGTTCTCAACGCTTTCCTCGGCGTGAAGTCCCAGACGAATAATTTTTATCCCCGCCTCGGTAAAGCCTTTCATAAGCCTTGCACAGAGGGAAATGCACTCCTCAAAGGGATATAGCACGTATTCGCCCTTTTCATAAAGCTCTGCAAGATATGTTCCACGAAGCACTGCAACGGGATATATCCGCACCGTCCGTGGACGTATTTCTATTATCTCGTTCATTGTGAAAAGCTCGTCCTCGGGTGTGGTTTTGTAAAGACCCACCATCATCTGGAGCCCAAGCTCAAAGCCCATTTCTTTTATAAGCCTTGAGGCTCTTTTTACGTCCTCTGCGGTATGACCTCTGAGATTTGCAGATAAGACGCTGTCTCTCATTGACTGCGCTCCAAGCTCGATCGCACCTACGCCGAATTTTTTCAGCAGCATAAGAATTTCCTCGTCAATGCAGTCGGGACGAGTGGAAATTCTTATACTGCGAAAGCCGTCTCTTTCGGGGGTTTTCAGATATTTTGAAGCACGCTCAAGCAGGGCGGTCATATAGTCCCTGTCGATAGCCGTAAAGCTTCCGCCGAAAAAGGCTATTTCGGTCTGCGCTCTGTCCTCGGGTGAGCTTATGCGCTCGTAGGCTCCTCTGATGATGTCCTCCGCTTCGTCGGGGGTGGGGGCGTGAGAGGTGCTGCTTATTATCCGCTGGTCGCAGAATGAGCAGGCGTTGGGGCAGCCCATATGGGGGATAAAAATGGATATATTTGCGTGGCTCATATCAGACCTCGCAGCCCATAAGTCGTAAAGCTTCCTTTGCTGCCTGCTGCTCTGCCTGCTTCTTGCTGTGACCCTCGCCGTGACCGATGACGTTGGTGTTAAGGCAGACCTCCACCACAAAATGCCTGTCGTGGTCGGGTCCCGACTGGCTTCTCAGAACATACTCCACCTTTTCCTCGGGATTTCGCTGGATTATCTCCTGCAGAATGGTCTTGTAGTCCTGGAGCTTCTTTGCGGAGTTTTTGTCAAGGTCCTTGGGGATAAAGCCTAAGACATATTCCCTTGCGGATTCCATACCGCCGTCAAGGAAAACTGCCGCAATGACCGCTTCAAATGCGTCGGAAACGATAGAGGGACGGTTCCTGCCACCCGTGTTTTCCTCTCCCTTACCCAAGAGAATAAATTCTCCCAAGGATATCTGCTTTGAAAATTCAAACAGCGCCTTTTCGCATACAAGCGACGCTCTTATTTTTGTAAGGTCGCCCTCGGGCAGGTGCTTGAAATGACTGAAAAGATGCTCCGAGATCACGATGGAAAGCACGCTGTCACCTAAAAATTCAAGCCTTTCGTTGGAGCTTCTGCCCTTTTTGCACTCATTTGCATAGGAGGAGTGGGAAAGGGCTTCGTGAAGCAGATTTTTATTTTTAAAGCTGTAGCCGATCTTTTCTTCAAAGGCGGCAAGCCTTTCGCTTAATGCTTTGTCTGTCATTTAAGACATATCCTTTCATATATTATAGCAACATCTGTTCTTTGAAGTCAATAGCTTTTGGAAAATTTTATTCGCTCTTTGCCTTGCAGCTTTCCAGAGCTTTTGAAATTTCACCGATAACATCTCCGTCAACACACTGCTTTGCCTGCCTGATGGCATTGTAGAAAGCTCTTGCGTCAGAGCTGCCGTGAGCCTTGATAACGGGCTTGGAAATGCCCATCAGCACAGCGCCGCCCACTTCCTTGTAATCAAGCTTTTTCTTGAAAGTCTTGACCTTTTTCATAATGAGCAGGGCGGCTATTTTGCCTGTGATACCGTCTGTGAGCATACCTTTCAGCTCTCCCGCAAAGAATGAGCCCATACCCTCATACAGCTTCAGGGCGATATTTCCCGTAAATCCGTCGGAAACTGCCACCTGACAAACTCCCTTGGGCATTTCTCTTGCTTCAAGGTTGCCATAGAAATCAACAGGTGCGGCGGAAAGAAGCTTGTAAGCCTCCTTGTCAAGCTCTCTGCCCTTGGTGTCCTCGGCGCCAACGTTCAGAAGTCCCACCTTGGGGGACTTTATGCCCATTACCTTTTCCATATAGCAGCTGCCCATAATGCCGAACTGCATAAGCATTTCGGGGCGGCAGTCAACGTTTGCGCCGCCGTCCATAAGGATAAGATGACCGTTTGCTGTGGGGAGAATGGGTGCCAGAGCGGGACGCTTTACGCCCTTGAGACGCTTTGCGATAAATGTGGAGCCTACCACCAGCGCGCCTGTGCTGCCTGCGCTTACGAATGCGTCTCCCTTGTCATCGGCAAGTGCCTGCAGACCCACCGCCATAGAACAGTCCTTGCGGCTCTTGACTATCTCTGTAGGATCTTCGTGAATGTCTATCACCGACTCGGTATGTATTATGGAAATTTTATCGAGACTTATTCCGTTTTTCTCGGCGGTCTCCTTGATTATTTTTTCATTTCCCGTGAGAGTTACCTCCACGCCGAAATCGGCAACAGCCTGTGCTGCGCCCTTTATGACCTCGAGAGGAGCGTTGTCTCCGCCGAATGCGTCAACGATAATGTTCATACTTTCATTTCCTTTCAATAAGTTCAATGACCTTAATGCCCATATGCACAAGAATAAATTCGGAAAATTCCTCATTGCTCACATTTCCCAAAGCCTCTTTGGAAAGCAGATAGGCAAGATTTTTGCTTGTATAGAAAAAATAACATAAGCTGTTCGACCTGACAGCGGTGATTTTTGAATAGGGGACAGTGACCGTCTTTTTTTTGGAAACGATATGTATATCAACCGCTTCACTTCTGAATGTGAATTTCAGAAGTGCCTTTGCTCTAAATAATATAATTGTTCCAATAAAAACAGTCAGAGGAAGAAAAAAGAATAACAGTGAATATACGGCAATGAACTGGATATCCGATTGAACAATTTCTGTTCTTATCAATAAGTAGGACAATATAACCACAACGGATAGTAAAAGTCTCGGAACAGATATCAGAAGCCCGATTATCAGTATAGCAATATACTTCTTCGGTTTCAGCCGTCTGTATTTCATCTCTGATTCAAACTCGTAAATTACGTCATTCATATGATCACTTCTTTTTCAGTATCAGAATTATTGAAATGATATTAAGCACAGCAACAGCTCCCCATATCACCGCCAAAACGTAATTCCCGCCGATGATATTCAGAATACTGCAGGCGAGAGCGAGAACAATAATTACGATTGTGAGAATGAATTTTACCTTGTCTTTCATAGTTCATTTATCTCCTTAAAATATCCCTCAAAAGCTTCTAAAGCCCTGTCGGCAACAGCCTGATAGCGCTCCTGCTTGTCCTTTATCCGCCTGCCGATATCGGGGAGAATACCCATATTTGCGCCCATAGGCTGAAAATTCTCAACGCTCTCGTCGGAAATATATCGTGACAGCGCTCCAATCATCGTTTCACGGGGGAGAATGAGCGGTGATTTTTCTTCCATTCGGCGGACAATGTTTATACCTGCCATAATTCCCGAGGCGGCGGACTCCATATAGCCCTCGACCCCTGTTATCTGCCCTGCGAAAAATATTTCAGGGCGGATTCTCATTGAGAAATCGCCGTTTAACAGTCTGGGGGAGTCGATAAATGAATTTCGGTGCATAACGCCATAGCGAACAAACTCAGCCTTCTCAAGCCCGGGTATCATGGAGAAGACCCGCTTCTGTTCGGGAAATCTGAGATTTGTCTGAAATCCTACCAGATTAAAAAGGGTCCCTTCCGCATTTTCACGTCTTAGCTGAACTACCGCATAGGGCTTTAGACCCGTTCTGCTGTCCGTCAGTCCCACAGGCTTCATTGCGCCGTATCTTGCGGCGTCCTCGCCTCTTTTTGCAAGCACCTCGATGGGCATACAGCCCTCATATACGGTGAAATCATCACGTGTATTTTCCGGTCTGTCAAAGTCGTGGACGGGTGCGGATTCGGCGTTTATCAGCTCGTGATGAAAAGCAAGATATTCTTCCTTTGTGAAGGGGCAGTTAATGTAATCGTCCCCCCCTCTGCCGTAGCGTGCGGCAAAGAATGCCTTGTCCATATCGATTGACTCAAAGGTGACTATTGGTGCGGCGGCATCAAAGAAGCTGAGCCTTTTGCCGCAGAGCTCTCCGATATTGTCCGCGAGTTTTCCGTCGGTAAGAGGTCCGCTTGCAATTACACAGTACCCTTCGGGAATATCCTCCTGCTCACCCGAAACAACAGTAATATTCGGGTGAGAGAGTATCTTTTCCGTAACGCTGTCGGAGAATTTTTCCCTGTCAACGGCAAGTGCGCCGCCTGCCGCCACAGCGTTTTCCTCGGCACAGGGAACGGTGAGAGAGCCGAGCCTTCGCATTTCCTCCTTGAGAAGCCCTGCCGCAGAATTTATCCGTGAGGCTTTCAGGGAATTTGAGCAGACAAGCTCCGCAAAGCCCTTATATTTGTGGGCAGGGGAGTATTTTTCGGGCTTCATTTCAACAAGCCTTACCTTTGCGCCCCTGTTTGCCGCCGCCCACGCCGCCTCGCAGCCTGCAAGACCTGCGCCGATAACGGTTATATTTTTATCCATAATTATTTTTCCTTTTTGATAGCTACCTCATAGCCGCAGCCCTCTTTAAGGCAGAACATTTTTCCGCCCTTCTTGAAAAGGGTAGTGCCGTCATTGCACTTGGGGCATTTGTCGGAAACAGGAGTGTCCCAGGTCATAAATGAGCAGTTGGGATTATCCTCGCAGCCGAAATATTTCTTGCCCTTTTTGGATTTTTTCGCCAGTATCTTCTTGCCGCAGAGGGGGCATATGCCGCCTGTGGGCTTGATTATCTTCTTGGTGTTGGTACACTCGGGGAAGCCTGTGCAGGCAAGAAATCTTCCAAATCTGCCAATCTTGATGACCATAGGCTTACCGCATACCTCGCATACCTCGTCGGTCTCCTCGTCGGGGACCTTGACTCTCTTGCCCTCCATAGAGGTCTCCGCCTTGGTGAGGGTGTCGGAGAAATCGCCGTAGAAATCCTTGAGAGTTCCTACCCAGTCCTTTTCGCCTATTTCAATTTTATCGAGACTGCTTTCCATCTGGGCGGTGAATTTTGTGTCAACTATCTGCTTGAAATGTGCTTTCAGCAGGTCGGTGGTCACTTCGCCAAGACCCGTTGGCTTGAGCTGCTTGCCGTCCCTTTCAACGTAGAAACGGTTTATTATTGTGGAAATGGTGGAGGCGTATGTGGAAGGTCTGCCAATGCCGTTTTCTTCCATCGCTTTGATGAATGAGCCTTCGGTGTAGCGTGCGGGGGGCTGGGTGAAATGCTGCTTGCCCTCAATATTTTTGAGCTTCAGCACATCTCCCGTATTTATCTCGGGGAGGACCTTGTTTTCCTCGTCGTCCTTTGACTCCTCGTAAAGCACCGTAAATCCGTCAAATTTAACGGAATATCCCGTTGCCTTGAATGCACAGCCGTTTGCGTCGATGTCAACGGAAACTGTGTCCATAAGAGCATTTGCCATCTGGCTTGCGATAAATCTCTCCCAGATGAGCTTGTAGAGCTTGTACTGCTCGGGTGTAAGGCTGTCCTTCACTCTTTCGGGGGTAAGCTCGGGGGTAGAGGGGCGGATAGCTTCGTGAGCGTCCTGTGCGCCTGCCTTTGTCTTGTAGACCTTGGGGGAGGCGGGAAGGTAGGTCTTTCCGTACTTTTCCTCGATATATTTATATGCTGATGCCCTTGCTTCATCGGAAACTCTCAGGCTGTCCGTTCTCATATATGTGATAAGACCCACAGCGCCCATTCCCTCGATCTCAACGCCCTCGTAAAGCTGCTGTGCGGCTCTCATAGTTTTTGATGTCTGGAAGCCAAGCTTCTTTGAAGCTTCCTGCTGCATTGTAGATGTGGTGAAAGGAGCAGCGGGGGATTTCCGTCTCACGGATTTTTTAACGCCCGTTACATTAAACTGTGCGCCCTCAAGTCTTTTAAGAACTGCATTTGTCTCGCTTTCGGAATGAAGTTCGGTCTTTGCGCCGTCTATTCCCACGAACGATGCGTCAAACTGCTTCTTGGAGGAGGGGGCGGTCATTTTGGCTTCTATTGACCAGTATTCCTCGGGCTTGAATGCGTTTATCTCCTTTTCCCTGTCAACGATCATTTTGACAGCAGCAGACTGAACTCGTCCTGCTGAAAGACCTCTCCTCACCTTTTTCCAGAGAAAGGGAGAAAGCTTATAACCCACAATTCTGTCGAGTATTCGGCGTGCCTGCTGGGCATTTACCAGATCGAGATCAATGGAACGGGGATGAGCCATACCGTTCTGCACGCCTGTTTTGGTGATCTCATTGAAGGTAACTCTCACGGGTGCGTCCATGGGAATGTCAAGAAGCTGTGCTAAGTGCCATGATATTGCCTCTCCCTCACGGTCGGGGTCTCCTGCAAGATAGACCTTATCTGCTTTTTTGGCAGCCTTTTTCAGCGAGGCGATGACCTCCTCCTTGTCCTTCATCGGAACGTAAACAGGTTCAAAATCGTTCTCTATATCTACGCCCAGCTTGGACTTCGGCAGGTCTCTCACATGACCCATTGAGGCTGCCACCTCGAAGCCCTGACCTAAATATTTCTGAACGGTTTTCGCTTTTGAGGGCGACTCCACGATTACGAGATTTGACATATTATCTTTCCTTTCCTTTGCTGCGGCTGTTTTCGCAGCGTGTCTTTGTCAGTGCGGCAAAGACGATATATTTTCAAATCAGTCCGAAAGACTGTAATTTCCGCTTTGGGACTGAATGTTACCCATTATTTCAAGCTCTGTGAGAGCTGTAAGTATTTCATCTATATCTGTGTCAAGCTCGGCAGAAAGCTCGTCCGCTCTCATAGAAGAGCTTTCCGAAAGCTTTGATATGATCTTTCTCTGAACAGGGTCGGAGAAGCTTTCAAGCTCCTCTGCACTTACCTGACGAGGCTGTTTTTCGGTGATCGGCTTTTGCTCAGGCTCGGAATTGTTCTCCGCCTTTTTCTTAGGACTTTTATTTGCGGTCGGCTTCTTTTTTTCACGTTCCCGTTCAGCCTCGGCTGCCTTGTCGGCAATTTCCTTTATTTTTGCAAGCTGAGCTGAGGTGTTTTCGTTTGCGACTATTATATGCGATGTGTTTACGCAGTATTCTCCGTAAATGTCTCCGGCGCCCATCAGGGGAATTGCTCCCTCTCTGATAAGGGAAACGTTGCCCCTGTATCTGCTGTCGAAGAGGTCACAGGGCGGGACGGCGAATACGGGCTTGCCCTGGCTTACGGCATGGGCGGCGCTGTTGAGAGATCCGCTCTGCACTCCTGCTTCAATGACCGCAACTCCCATAGACAGTCCCGCAAGTATGCGGTTTCTTTGGAGAAAATTTCCGGGATAGGGTTGGGTGCCGGGGAGAAATTCTGAGATCATTGCTCCGTT
Organism: Oscillospiraceae bacterium; assembly: GCA_017829005.1. Taxonomy (GTDB): domain Bacteria; phylum Bacillota; class Clostridia; order Oscillospirales; family Ruminococcaceae; genus Huintestinicola. The sequence continues at coordinate 10,658 of JAGAJF010000147.1, forward strand.
TTCCTCGATTATTTCACGGTAGGGAATATTGTTTTTCGGGTATGGATAATCAAGTCCCGAACCTATTACCGCAAATGTCATGCCGCCGCTTTTTATGCATTCAAGGTGGGCGCAGATGTCGATGCCCTCCGCAAAGCCGCTTATTATGTCAAAGCCATGTTTTGCAAGGGTATGTACGATTGCGGCGGCGGTTTTTCTGCTGTAATCCGAGGGCTTTCTCGTTCCCACCACGCCGATGTTCAGCCTGTCGTTTATGCCCGAAATGTCGCCCTTGTAAAAAAGCACCGTGGGGGGATTGTAAATTTCCCTGAGCCTTGAGGGGAAAGCTTCCTCGTCAGCTGTAACTATCTTTATATTCTGCTTTTCGCAAAGCTCCATAACTCTTTCGGCAGAGGAAAGTGTGATACTGTCGGCTCCGCGAACAGTTTCAGCGGGGAGACCGTTTCTTACGGTTTCGTCCTGGGTTACGGCGGCGTAAAGGCTTTCGGCATTCCCGAAGCGTTCATACAGCTCGGAAAGGGTTTTTGAAGCCGCGCCGAATGCAATGACCGCCCAGAGCCTGTAAAGTCTGCGGTAATATGCTCCGTCGTCCATGTTCATTGCCTTCCCTCCTTGCCCTTGGAAAGCTCCCACATAATTATCCCTGCTGCCATGGCGGCATTGAGGGAATTGATGGTTCCGTGCATTTTTATGGTGAGCATAACGTCTGCAAGAGCGGCATCTTGTTCGGATAAGCCGTTTCCTTCGTTGCCTATCATGACCGCTCCGCCCTCCGAGAAATCGCAGTCTGTAAGGGACGTTGCGCTGTCCGAGATAACGGCGGCATAAACGGGTATGCCCCGAAGCTTCATTTCGCTCACCGCATTTTGTATATCGTCCGAAATGACAGGAACTCTCATAATGCTGCCCATTGCTGAGCGGACGGTCTTGGGATTGTAAATGTCACAGCAGGAGCAGAGGATTACGCAGTCGATACCGCAGGCATCGGCAGTTCTGAGCATTGTGCCCATATTTCCGGGGTCCTGGATATTGTCGAGTATCAGCACCCTGCTGCCCCTATTTATTTTGCCGTATATTTCCGATTTTTGAGCAGCGGGCATTGAGCAGACCGCAAATATTCCCTGGGGCATTTTGGTTTCGGAAAGCTCTCTTGACAGCTCCTCGGAGATGATATTAAATATTTTCGGGGGATATTTTTTTATAAGAAGCTCCAGAGCTTCGCCGTATTTTTCCATTGCGCTTTCGGTGAAAAAAACACTGTGCAGCTCTATAGCCTCGGCGGCGGCGTCGGAAACCAGCCTTGCCCCCTCGATGGTGAATTTATTTTCTTTTCGTCTTGCTTTTTTGTCATCGCTAAGCTTTCGGTAAAGCTTTATTTTTTCGTTATCGGCGGAAAATATGCGGTTATATTCGGTCATTGCACCTTGCAGCCTCCATATTCAAAAAAGCTGTACCACATCGGACAACGCCTTTGTGATACAGCCTGTTTGCCTTAAATTAAAGAGCAGCCTTAGCCTTTTCAGTAAGTGCTGTAAAACCTGCTGCGTCGCTGATTGCGATCTCGGAGAGCATCTTTCTGTTGAGAGTGATGCCTGCCTTCTTGAGACCGTTCATAAATGTAGAATAGTTCATTCCGTTCATCTTGCAGGCAGCGGAAATTCTTGTGATCCAGAGCTTTCTGAAATCACGCTTCTTGAGACGTCTGCCGATATATGCATAGTTGCCGGATTTCATTACGGCTTCCTTAGCCATCTTGAAATGCTTGCTCTTTGCGCCCCAGTAACCCTTGGCAAGCTTTAATGTTTTATTTCTTCTCTTGCGAGTAGCCATTGCTCCCTTAACACGAGCCATAGTATTTTACCTCCAAATGTATTATTGTTCAGTTCTTGAAATACGAGCCTTACCGATTACTTGTAGGGCATAAGCTCTCTGAGTGTAGCTGCATTAGCTGAACCTGCTACGCCCATGTTACGAGCAATTCTCTTGCGCTTGTGATCCTTCTGAGTGAGTCTGTGTCTCTTGTTGGTCTTCTGATACTTTACGAGACCGGTCTTTGTGAGCTTGAAACGCTTCTTAGCTCCGGAATGAGTCTTCTGCTTTGGCATAGAAATATCCTCCCTTTATTTTTACAGTTATTTTGAAAAATCGGTTATTTTGAAGCCTTGGGGGATACGAACATAACAAGTGCTCTTCCCTCCATTTTTGCGGGCTTTTCAACTACTCCGACTTCGGCGCAGGCTTCCTTGAACTTTTCAAGAAGCTCTTCGCCAAGCTGAGGATGAGCGATGGCACGCTTACGGAAACGAACGGAAACCTTTATCTTATCTCCGCCCTTGAGGAACTTGACAGCCTGAGCTGCTTTTGTTTCGAAATCGTGAGTGTCGATGGTTGAGAACATTCTGATCTCCTTTATCTCGACAACCTTCTGATTTTTTCTTGCTTCCTTTTCACGCTTTGCCTGTTCAAACAAATACTTTCCGTAGTCCATGATCTTGCACACGGGCGGAACAGCCTGCGGTGCGATCTTTACAAGATCGAGATCCTTTTCTGCTGCGAGCTTTTGTGCGTCCCTTGCGGACATAAGACCCAGCTGTGCGCCGTCGGGACCTATTACTCTGATCTCCTTATCACGGATTTCTTCATTGATCTGAAGCTCCTTGCTATCCTTGTTAGCTATGGCGAGCACCCCCAAATAATCAAATTAACTATAAATGAATGTGAAATAAAAAAACGGCAGAACCAAAGCTCCGCCGTATAATTTTTTCGGATTTTCCGCACATACACATATGGATACTGCGGACTTATCAAAAAAATTATTGACCACTGCGTGCCTTTGCAGCAGGGTGAGAGCGGAAAGCTCTGCTTTATTTTTCGTACTCAAGTATTATATCATGTAAATGCAGTTATGTCAATAGGAAAATTAAAAAATGTATAAATTCACAAATATCGTGACTTAAAAAGGCTGATTTGTGTTAATGTGCAATAAATATGCATATACAAATTTAAAGTGCAGAATGAGAGGAGTTCATTCTGCACTTTATGAGACAATATATGTGGATTACTTTCTGCGGCTGATAACAGCAAGTCCTGCTGCACATACAGCTATTGCTGCAACAGAAGCGGCTGCTGTGTTTCCTGTCTTGGAGGATGATGTGTTTCCGTCGGAAGCAGGTGTTTCGGCAGCTACCTCAGCAGGTGCTTCCTCAGCGGGAGTCTCTGCGGGTGTTTCTTCAGCGGGAGTCTCTGCAGGTGCTTCTTCAGCGGGAGTCTCAGCAGGTGCTTCTTCAACTGCTTCCTCAGCAGGAGCAGCAGAGATCATAAGGGGCATTTCGTTGCCGTCTGCGTCGAGAATTCTGATATTGTCAACGTACATATAGTAAGGTACTTCGGTACCCCATCTCATAAGCTGTGCATTAGAGCCTTCGGTGCCGCTTACAAACTTCTTTGAAGGGAGAAGGAATTTTCTTTCAATTGTCATAGGCTCGGAAACGGGGTTCTCGTATTCGCCGCCCTCAAAATCGGTCTGATCCCATGCAGGAATATCGTCTGCGCCTGAAGTTCCTAAGCAGCCGCCTATCCATCCGGGAGCTGTTACGCCGTCCTTAGAGGCAAATGTAATGTCCATATAGATCTTGTCAACATTGGAGAGGTTTTCGGTACCAACGATATCGTTCATACTGAAAAGGATCTTGGGAAGGAGTGAGCAGTCCTGAACGTCTACCTTGAGCTGCATTGAGCCATTGAACTCCTCAACGGAAAGAACGGAAAGATCTCCGCCGTCGTCTGTCTTTACGGATACAAAGGAGTAGTTGCCGTCCTCAAAATCAATTGCTTCTGCATATGCGCTTGCAGCTATTGCTGTGAGAGCAGTGGCGGATAAGCATAATGCCGCACCTGTTCTAAATGCTTTTTTCATAATTATCATTCACCTTTCAATAATAATACGGTTTTTTAAGCCGATCATTAGCATTTTCTGCTATTATTCTTATTATAACAGAATTCTGCATAATAAACAAGTCAATTATTGCGCATTTCTCTGCGATTTGTGCTATAATTTATTATATATTTTCATAGAATATTCAAAACTTGCAAATATTATTTGCCCTTTTGTTTATCTCGGTCATATCACTCCTCGGGTATAAGCATCATACAAAGTGATCTCCGTTGCTTTGGCAATTTGGGAAAAAGTCTGTACAGTGCGTATCGGACCCCAAGGGATACCCCACCAGCCGCCGAAAAGCGTCATAAGGATACAAAGAAGCTTTGTTGCTCCGGATCTGTCCGACGGGACAATGGCGCTTGAACGGCACAGGGTCAGTATGACCACCGAAATACAGCAGGTGAAGCGTACCACACGGGTCTCTTTTGTGTATGTAAAGCCCATAAATTCACAGCTGCCGCCGTTCATTATTTCCTCTCTGTTATTGTTTAAAAAGTTAAGGAAATCATCGTTCTGCTTTTTCCATACGATCTGCATTATCGGGAACAATATCCATGAGATGATAACTAAATAATCGGTGATGGTAAAAAAAAATTCTATAAACATAATTTTCCCCCATTTTTCTGTATTATCTTTATCTGTTTGCTTGTGGGTTAAAGCATATCTCCGATGCTATCCGGCTTAACATATCCCTTAGCCTTATCGGGAAGCTTTTGTGCTAAAAATCTGTATATTCGTATTATGGGAACATTGCACCTGCTGTTTGTGTCAAGTGAGGAGGCAAGCTCTTCCTCGTTTATCTTATCGTTGAAGGAATGCTCCTCGCCGTCACTTGTTTTAATATTCAGAGCAATGCGCTTTGTGCTCATTCGCCCCGCATATTCTGTGTATACCCCGTAGCTTATCTCGGTGATGTCACTGAGTGGGATATTTGACTCGTATTTTATGTAGCGAAAGTGTATAGCTCCGTCACAGACGGAAAGATAACCGTTTATAGCGCTGAAAAATTCTCCCAACCCAAATATCGCAAACAGGCTTATAATTGAAGCGATATGCAGTCCGATCGAGTGGCTTGTTCCTGCTGCAAACATCAGAAGAAAGCATACAAACATTCCGCCGAATAATTCGATACAGCGATAGCTCACAGGGTGATGGTTTATTTTTACTTTTATTCTGTCGGTCATATTGTTCCCCCTTTTCAGGGGCGGCATCAGCTTTCGGAGCTGTCGGAATTAGCCGCATTAAGGCTCTCGTAAGCCTTCTGCTCGAAATAATCGTCAAGCACGTCCTTGGAAATGGAATAGCCTGCGGAGGTCTTGACGTATTCCTTTATCTCCTTTTTGGTGATAGCCGCCTTTATCTCGTCAACGGTCATATTAAGGTAAGCCGCAGCTTCTGTTTCGGTGAAATAATTCTTGGGTGCAGTGTTGTTAACGGTAATGTTTGAGGGTGAGGAATAGCTTGACGCAAAGGTCTGAGCCTCAACAGCGGCGGTGAGCTTCTTCACCGAGCCTGTGACCGAGGCTCCTGCAATAATTATGCTCACTCCGAGAATCAGTGATGACAGGAGCATTCCTGCCGCAGGTGCGGGCTTGGGTGCGGCTTTTGGGCGTCTTGCGTTATTGTTTTCCATAGTTTGACCATTCCTTTCAGAGCCGTTGAGACGGCGCAAAGCCGCCGCAGGATCCTTTTATATTATCCGCATGGGGAAAAGCGCTTCATATAATGATATTTTCGGGAGAAAGCTCCGTCCTTACCGCCGTACCAAGCTCAAATGAATAAAGATACGCTTCGGAAACGGGCTTGCCGAGAATAAGGGAAAGAGCCTTTGCATACAAATAAAGCTGCATACTGTAGCGGGCTTTAAGCTGCTCGGGGGTGATGTATCTGTCCGTTTTATAGTCAATAAGTATCAGTCTGCCGTCCTCCTCAAAGAGCAGATCGGCAACGCCCTGCAGCATTCCCTCGGTATTATTATAAACCCTCAGCCCCGAATTGTCAAGAATTTCTTCATCAATACATAAATCCGCAATTTTCACCAGGAATTTTCTTTCTCGCATAACATTTTCCGAGCGGACAAGTCTGCCGCAAAGGTCGCTGTCAAGAAATGCTCCTATCATCTCGGGGTCGGCGCATTTTGCCTGAATATCTGTGAGATGTCCCGTCCTGCAAAGGTGTGCGGCTTCCTCGGAAATGGCTTTGTCACGTTCTTCCTGCGACACTGCCGCGAGCTTTCCTATATCGCAGTACTGCATAAATTCGTGAACGGCGGTGCCTCGGTCGGCGGCGGATATTCCTGTCAAAGCCTTCTTTTCGGCTTTTTTCCGGGCAGTCTCGCCGAAAAATCTTCTTAGCTTCGGTTCGTGCTTTTTGGCTATTTCGCTTACGGTGAGCTTTGAAGCGGTGACGGACAGGGTATTGTCATAATCGCATACAAGATTTTCTCTGAGAAGCTTTGCCCTGCTTTCATCGGGCTGGGCAGCAGGGGAAGCTGTTTCCTCCTCCGAAACCCTTTCTTCGGATATTTTTCCGCTTGTGAACATAACCTTACATTCACCTAATTGCTTTTCGGAAATATTCTCATCGCTGTCAAACAGGGACAATGCCACATCAAGCCACTGCTCCATACACATACATTCGCCCGCCGCTTCACGGCAGTCAAAGCCCGTTTCGGTCTTTACGATAAGCTCGGCAAGCTCACTTCTCCTGTCGCCCACAGTACGCTTTGAGCTTATTGGCTCGCTGTCGTTTCTTCGGGTGATGAAAAGCTTGTATTTTGCTCGGGTGAGTGCCACGTAAAGGAGCATCATTTCCTCGTCACGCTGGCTCTTTTTCAGCATTTCGCTGAGCACCTCTCTGGGGAATGACTCGTAAACGGCATACTTTGCCCCGTCGGTTATTCGAAAGCCCACGCTGCTGCCGCTGCCGTCGGGGAAGGGGGAGAAAACTATCTTGCCCGAGGTGTCCCTCAGATTGAATTTCACGAAGCTTCGGCAGAGGAATACAAAGGGATATTCAAGTCCCTTGGACTTGTGAATGGTCTTAATGGAAACGCTGTCGCTTATGGAAGATACTGCCGAGGCGGACTGGAAATCCTTCTTGTTTCGGAGCATTGAGTCGATAAATCTCAGAAATCCACTGAGACCGCCCGAGCCGTTTTTGTCAAATTTCTCCGCATAGATGGGCAGGAGCCTGAGATTTGCCTTTTTCTTTGCGCTGTCCTTGTAGACCGATACCACCGCCATAAAATCCGTTCTGCTGTAGATAAATTCGATAAGCTCGGCGGCAGTGTGGACGGCGGCGTATTCTCTCAGCCTGCCGAATACCTCAAGGAAATTCTCACATTGCCTTTTGAGTTTTTCGGGAACGTTCTTTTTTCCCATTGAGGACAGGAGAATATCGTTATAGACCGAGGAGCTGCGCTTTACTCTCAGCCTTGCCATATCCTCGGCGGTGAACATAAACATAGGCGACATCAGCACCGACGTCATAGGCACGTCAAGGGTGCAGTTGTCGATACATCTGAGCAGATTTATGAGCACGGATATCTCTCTTGAGCCGAGATAGCTTTCCTCCGCAGGTCCCTGCACGCTTATGCCAAGCTCCTCGAGACAGCTTACATATATCCCTGCCTTTTTCACCCCGCGCATAAGTATGCATATATCCGAGGGTCGGACGGGTCTTGTTTCGCCGTTTTCCTCTATCTTTTCGTTGTCAAGCAGCTCCTTTATGCGCACTGCAGTGCATTTTGCTTCGATGATATCGAGAGAGGAAAGTCCACCGTCATCTTCGGTCAGGGCTGCGTTTTCGTCATTGTCGGAGTCTTCCTCTTCGTCCTCTTCTTCGGAAACGGAAGGGGGGAGAGTTATTATTTCCGTGGGACCGTAAATATCCCCGATACCTGCGCCCTCGATAAGCTTTGCGGTATCATCGTACAAAACGCTGCCGTTTTCCTCGGACATTATGCTGCTGAAAACAGCGTTTACAAATTCCACCACACCGTGAGAGCTTCGGAAATTGCGGTTAAGATATATTCTTGCTCTGTCGGTGCTGCCGTCATCGGCATAGTCAACGCTTTCTCTGATATTTGCAAGGAAAATTGTGGGGTCGGAGCAGCGGAAACGGTAAATTGACTGCTTTACATCTCCCACCGCAAAGAAATTGGTTCCCGGAGCATCGGCGCTGCCGCCTTTTGAGAGCATACGGAAAATAAGCTCCTGAACGGCTGTGGAGTCCTGAAATTCATCTATCATAACGATGTGGAAATAGTCGGAAAGCTCCTTTGCAAGGGGAGTGGGGGAGATGTTCCCATTTTCGTCACGGCTGCACAAAAGCTCAACCGCAAGCTGCTCCGCGTCGGAAAAGCTGAGAGCGTTTTTTTCGCTTCTGAGCCGCTTTTCTTCAGCAAAAATATCGCTCATAAGGGAAAATAGCAGCCTGCATATTTCCCCATGACGGGTAAAGTCATAAAACAGGTCGGAAAGGGTGTATCTTCCCGAAAGCTTTTTAACGGCGTCAAGGCTTTGGGCACGAAGCATTTTGCCTTTGTCAAGCACCTCCTGAGAGGGTGCGACGGTATAGCTTTCAGCTTTTTTTGCGCCTGCGGGCTTGACCTTAAATTTAAAGGACTTGCTGAGAGTAAGTCTTGGGGTGACACAGAGACTTTCTCCCGAGAATGGGAAGAAAAGGTCTGCTTCAAGCTTCATTCCCATTACCGCGGCGGAGTTTTTTTCGCCCTCAAGGACGGTTATTATCCCCTTAGCCTTTTCAAGAGAGGAAAGTGTGTCGGCATAGGGCTTTTCCTCCGAGCCGCTTGTTTTAAGGCTTATTTCGGAAATTATCTTTTCATATTCGGAAATAAGCATATCTGCAGCTCTTTCAAGGCTTTCAAGGGCTTTGGCAAGCTTTGTTTTGGCGTTTTTCAGATAATAGGATATAAGCGGATCGGATAACAGTTCATTTTTCAGCTCTTCGGAAACGCCTTCGGAGCAGCATTTTTCAAGTGTTTCTGATGTATGCTCATATGCGGCGGCAATACCGTTCATTTTGTCCTCGGGGAAGGGGAGAGCAAGCAGCTTGCTTCTGAGGGGGGGGATGACCGCCGCAAGCCTTTCATCATTTCGTGAATCGGGACAGAAAAAGTCTGTCAGACGTTTCATATCCTCGGAATGCTCGGAAAACCACCTGTCGAATACATTTTCCGCAGCTTGTGCCGAAATTGCGTCGTCCTCGGACTGGTCAAGCACACGAAAGCCCGAATCAACGTCAATAAGTGCGGAGTTTCCCCGTATCAAATCAAAGCAGAAGGAGTGTATGGTAGATATCTTCGCCGAGGGGATTAAAGACTGCTGAGATACCAGCCAGTCATTCTCGGGGTCCTGTTCGGCGGCTTCCGCAAGCTTGGCGCAGAGCCTTTGCTTCATCTGTGCGGCAGCGTCGTTTGTGAATGTGACCACCACAATCCTGTCTGCCGAAACGGGGTCATTTCTGTCCGAAAGGATACGCAGGAGCTTTTCAACCAAAACGGCGGTCTTTCCGCTTCCTGCGGCGGCTGATACCACTGCCGCCCTGTTTCTTACGTTTATGGCGGCGCATTGTTCGGGAGTCCAGTTCGGTGCCATAGTTTAATAGTTCCTTTCGTTAGTTTTCTTCGGTCGGTTCTTCGTTTTCGGTCTCGTCGGCGGGGAAAATGCTGCCGCTTCTGGTTTTCGGTGAGGGATAATTTCCGCACACCTCCGCATAATCGCAGTTATCGCAGGGGCAGGCGCATTTCAGCTTTTTATTGCTAAGTGGACTTGCGGGGATATATCCCTCGTCAAGAGCCCGGGCAAGCCCTTTGAGGAGTCGTTCTGCCTTATTGATATCGGCACAAAGCTCCTCCTCGGTGAACACGTTTGACACCTGTGCTTCTCCGTCCTTGAATTTAAGCTTTGCGGGAATGTAAACCTCGCTGTCGCTGTCGCATTCAAAAAGATCGTTCTGCATTGCAGTGAGAATGTTTTCGTCACCAAGTATCTCGCCCTTCATTCGAAACGAGCTCATTTCCGTCTGCTCGGGAGAAATGTCCTCATTTCTGTTTTTCATTGACAGCTTGGGGGCTTTCATCGGCACATACATTACCCCTGCCGCTTCAAAGCTATGGGCATCTGTGGGGTCACTTTTTCTCGTCAATGCCCAGAGATAGAAAAACATCTGCATATTTATTCCCAGATCAAGCTGACCGCGTACAAATTCCTTTGAACCTGTTTTGTAGTCGATTATCCTGAGATATATCTTTCCGCCGTTTTTCTCGTCGATATATGCGTCCACGCGGTCTGCCGTACCCGAGAAATCAACGCCCATTCCCCCTTCGCTGTCCGATCTTGCGGTGCAGGGGGCAGCTTTAAGCTTCTCGGAAAGACGGGCATAAATTTCTGAGGCAGAGCCTGAAAGACCGTTTTCTTTTATGAAATCATCTTTGGAAAATTCATCATCGGAAATATTCCTGTGTGATATTCCCACGGGAAGCTCGCAGGCAACGGGAACAAAATCCGAACGCATAAGCTCCTCCTGCATATGGAGAATGACTTTGAGAACAAGCTCTGCGGCGATATTCAGATAAAATTCAAAGCTGTTTTTCTTTGCAAATCCTCCGCCCAGATCGTTTTTTATATATTCATCGGCAGATGCGGCTATGGAGCTGAGAATTTCTTCCTTTGAAAGCTTCAAAAACCTTTCCTTGGTATTTTTTGTAAAGATATCCTGCATACATTTGTGGATAATATTACCCTGTATCATAGGGTTAAGGTCGTTTTTCGGCAGAGGATAAATTCCCAAGCCTTTTTTGCAGAAAAACATAAAGGGACATTTGCTGAAATCCTCAAATCGTGAGGGTGAGATACGTGCATTTGAGCCGTAAAGACGGCGGCTGAGCTCCTTGTCGCTTATGCGGTGTTCAGTTCCCGTATCAATGGAGTCGATGTATTCAAATCTGCTTTTGTAAACGGGATCCTTGGAAAGCTCCCCGCGGACTGTGGCAAAGTCAGCGTCACCCGGGTCAAAGCCTGCGGTTGCAGCAGCATAGGCGGACTCCTTCGTGCGGCAGAAAAAGAGCATATCAAGCTCATCGGTATTTATCCTTTTAACGCCCGAAAGTGTACAGCATATCTCGGAAATAAGGGCGGAGGGGTACATAGGTGAGCCGTCGGAGGATGCAGCTTCGCAGGAAACATACAGCTTTTCCGAGGGACTGCACAGAGCCTTGAAAGCATTGAAGCGCTCCTCCTCAATACGGTTTTTCACATCTCCCGAAAGGTCGTGTTCAGACTGCCTGAAAAACTCTCTTTCCCTCTCGGAAAAGGTAACGCTTTCTCCCGTTACAAAGGGGAAAACGCCATCGTTTGCGTGCATTACGAAAACTATCCTCGGGTTTGAAAGACGGGCAAGATCCGACTGCTGTGCGGCAACCGAGTCAAGGGCTTCGGGTGGGCTTGAAAGGGTTATTCCCGCAGCGCTGAGGGTGAATATCTCACGAAATTCCGAAAGGGATATTTTGTCGGGCAGAGCCGTCTCAAGTCCCGAAAGAATACTATCAAGCTGAGCGAGAAGCCGTTCATTCTCACGCTTTTCAAGTCTTTCGTCAAAGCAGTATTTTCCGCCTGCTTTTACCTTTTCCTCGGAAGGCAGGGAAGTAAATTCAAGAAGATTTTCCTCCGCAGGTATGGAAGCCATAAACTGACGGATTGCCCTGCAAACCTCCGCTCCCGTTTTGTCGGCGCAGTTCTTTCTCAAAGTGAGGATAGGCTCAAGAAGCCTGTTTTTGATATCGTCAATGCCCTTGTAGGTCTCATCTGTTTCGGGGAAGGGCTTTTCCCAAAGCTCACCGTCAATGTCCCAGGTGTAGCAGTAATTTTCAAGCTTTAAAAGCTCCTCGTCGGGCTCAAGGGTGTAAATGCTGCATATCTCGCCGTCCTTTTCATATGAAACGGGAGGCTTTGCAAGACCTGTTTTTGCATATCTTAAAAGGGTTTCGGTGGATATGCGCTTTGCGGAGGCAAGCTCTAAAGCGGCGTTTATCATTATCATAAGCCGCTTATGTGCCGCAGACTGCTTTTTGTCGGAATAATAGGGGATATCGTATCTCTCAAAGGCGGCGGAAAGAATGGAAATATCATCGTTCATTGTGCGGCTGAGAACAGCGATATCCTTGTATCGGAGACTTTTATCCTCGGAAATGAGCCGCTTTATCTCGGAGCATATGTAGTCACATTCACTGTAGATATCGGGCGCAGAAACCACGGTGACAGCCTCTCCCGAAGCGGCATTTTTAGCTTTCGGAAGTCTCATCAGCTTGTCGGAAAGGGCATACAGACCTTCGTTTTTATATCTCTTGTTTTCGGTGAATTTTTTCGTTTCGGTTTTAACGTCAAGCTTTCCTGCAACAGACATAATTCTTGCGGTGGTCTTTGTGACTGCTGTAAAGGGGGAATATCCCGTCTGCGAAAGGCTGTCGGCGGTAAGGCATACCGTAAGGTCGGTGCAGTCTTTGAGCATTGTTTCCATAAGACCGTACTGGTCTCCCGTAAAGCTTTTGAACTCGTCCATAAAAATGCTCATACCCTTGAAATAGCCGCATTCTCCTGCGTATTCGGCGGCGATACGGGAGTCGAGCATGGGGTCACGAAGCCCCAGCTTTGAAAGCTCCTCGGTAAATCTTGAGTAGATAAGAAAAACGTCCGTCAGCTTTTCACGCATATTTTCGGGGGCTTTTCCCGCAAGCTCGCCCATTATTTCGGGAGTTACGCCGCTGTGGATAAGCTCGCTTATCATTGTCAGGGCGGAGGCTGTGAAATTAGGTCGTGAAGCCTGCTTTTTATAGTAAAGCAGTGCGTCCTCGGAAACGGCTTTTTTTATGGCTTTGTACATAACCGCAGTTTTGACGGTGGAATCGGCAGCTTGCTTTTCGGGTGCGTGACTGTGGCTGAAAATATCCCGAACCAGACGGGAAAATGACCACACTTCCGTATTTCCGCTGTTGAAAAGCTCACAGCCCATTGAATTGTAGAGCATATGCTCATATTCAAAGGTGAACTGGTCGGGGACGATAACGCATATGCTTCTGCTTTCGCCCGTTTTTCGTATCAGCTCCGCTTCGTCTCTTATCCTGTTCATCATTGCGGCGGATTTGCCTGTGCCTGTGGTGCCGTAATAAATATTCAGCATTAGTCTGACCGTCCTTTTTTCAGATTGTTATGTACATTATAGCATATTGTCTGTGTAAATATCGTTACAGCTTATCAGCTTCGGTGAACTCTTTTTCTGATATTTTCGGCGTTTATCCCGAAGGAGTCGAAAATATCCTTGGCATAGCTCTGCTTCAAAGGCTCGCCCCGTTCTATGCGGTAAAGACGCTTGCCGCTTTCCTTGTCAACCCCTGCCACAATGCTTACGGGTATGCTCCTGCAGTCGGGGTCTGCGGCTATTTCATCACATCTGTACGCAAGGTCGGTTATATGTGTGGCATAGATTCCTCTTACGCCTATGATACAGAAAATTCTGGTTATCTCGGCGGCAATTTCCGCACATTCCTTGGGAGTTGTACTCTGAATTGATTCGTTCATCAGCAGGAGACTATTTTCGGTCACAAGGTCGCTGATAATTTTCAAGTCCTTTATCTCGGTGGTAAAGCGGCTGGCGTTTATGCCTGTTTCCTCTTCCTTGGGGAAATGGGTGAAAATAAAGTCGCAAGGGCATATTTTACAGCCTTCCGCAGGAGCGTAAAAGCCTGTCTGAGCCATAAGGAAGCAAAGTCCCGCTCCTCGGAGAAATGTGGTCTTTCCGCCGTTGTTCGCTCCTGTGAGAATGAAAAATCTTCCGCTGTCGTCCATTGTCAGGCTGTTTCGCACCACAAGGTCGTCGCCCTTTGCTTCGGAGTCTGCCGCAGCTGCTTTGAAATAAAAGCAGGGGTCAAAGAGATTTGTCAGCTTCGCAGTCCGTGGCTTGTCCGTAAATTCGGGTCGGCACATTTTTATGCCTCTGGCGGTGCAGGTGGAGACTATCTTTGCAATGCCGTCATATATCTCAAGCTGACCCGTAAGCATTGAAAGCCTTGAGAATGAAAGCCTGTCATAGGATTTGAGAGCACTTTCAAGCCGTCTCATATATGACGATGTAAGCTTTTCGAGAGCCTCGAAAAGTGCCTTGTCCGCCTCGCTTAAAAATCCGTGCTCGTTTGGCAGACCCGAGCGGAGCTTGCCCGATACCACTGTGTCGGAATATGCGCTTGTCTTATAAAAAAGCCTGTCGAAAACGTTTGGCTTTTCCCCTGCGGGCTTGTCGGAGTAGTTTACTATCCCTGCGGAAACGGGGCGCATTTCCTGATTGAAATTTATTGCAACGGTAACGGAGCGTATTTTTTTTGAAAATGCTTCTTTAAGCTCGGAAATGTCACGCTTCATTTGTGCAAATTCCTCGCATTCACAGCGACCTTTTATTATCTCAAAAAAGCTTCTGAATGCTTCGGAGCGGATACCGCTTCCAAGCTCTGAGGACAGCTCATTCAGGCTTTCCATACAGGAAATGTACAGGTCAAGCATTTCAATCCTGTCGCCAAGTGCGGTGAAGCTGTCGGGGGAGCCGTTGCCGCCGCTGTTTTTGCTTTCGGTCTCAAGAAGCTTTTCAGCCGCACTGTGGACGGCAGGGGAAAGCTTAGGATTGTTCATCACGTCCTCAAGAGCGTCAAGGCGGTAGTTTATCACATCGGTATCGGTGCACATTTCTCGGAAAAGCTTCTGCACATTCTGGGGATTTCGGCGGCATATCATAGATGCCACAGTATCGGTCATAAGGTCGTTTATATATGTGCAGGGGAATTTGTCCGAAAGCTCTGTCCTGCGGCGGTTCAGTGCCTCACGCTTTTCTGCCGTGGGATAAAGCAGGTCGGGTATATCGGGGAGCGGAGCGGTCTTTTCCATAATAAGCTTCCTTTCATTTATCAAAGTTCTTCGGTTTCAAGGGGCTTTACATAAAGAGTCCTGTTGTTTGTGAATATGACCATACCCGGCTTTGCGCCTGCGGGCTTTTTCACGAATTTAGCAGGAACATAGTCCACGGGCACCTGTGCCGAATTTTTTGCGCTGCTGTGAGCGGCGGCAAGCCTTGCGGCGTAATATATCGTCTCGTCGGGGACTTCTTTTCCCTCGGCTCTGATGATAACGTGGGAGCCTGTGATGTCCTTTGTGTGGAGCCATATGTCGGTCTTTTCGGCGGTTTTGAGGGTGAGGATATCGTTCTGCTTGTTGTTTCGTCCCACAAGGATCACAAATCCGTCGGGAGATGTAAACTGCAGGGGAGGAGCGGGCTTCGGTGGCTTCTGCTTGCCCTTCTGGGCTCTGATATAGCCCTGCTCGGCAAGCTCGGCTCTCAGTTCGTTTACGTCATTCTCGTTGAACGCTCTCGAAAGTGCGTCGGAAACGCTGGCGATGTATTTAAGCTCATCCTCGCCGTTTGCGATAAGCACCTTGAGTCGCTTTTCCGCATTGTCCGCCTTGCGGTAGCCTGCGTAATATTTCTGCATATTCTGTGAAGGAGTGAGCATAGGGTCAAGCGCCACAGTTATCTCGCTGCCGTTTTCATCATAAAAATTCACGCAGGTAAACTCCTTCATTCCCTTTTGCAGAGAGTAAAGATTTGCGGAGATAAGGTCGCCTTTGAGCTTCAGCTCCTCACGCTCCTCGGACTCTTTAAGCTCCAGCCGCTGATTTTCCGTTCTGCGCAAAATTCGGTCATAGGTATTACTGAGGAGTCTGAAAAGGTCCTGATAACGCTGCTTCATTCTTGCGGCTCTGTCACGTTCGGAGTAGAATTTGTCAAGAGCTTCACAGGCGGTATCGCAGGGAACTGTTTTCATAAGCTCCCCATACTGCTTTATTTCCGTAAAGCAGAAATCCTTGAGTGCGCCGTCGGGTTCGGTGACAATGGTGTATTCCCGTCTGCCCTCGAAAAAGTTGTTTCGGGTGTTTATTATCTCACGGATAATGCTGCTTACGGTATTATCGTCAAGATCCTCGGAGGTGATGTCCCTGCCCTCTGCGGCTCTGTATATCCACTCCCTTGCGAGAATGGGGGAAATGCCCTCAAATACGGAAATAAGGCACTTTGCGGCAGATTTTCCCACGCAGGCGTTTATCCGCTCTCTCATATCATTTTCGTCCGCAATGAGGAAATTGAGCCTTTCCTCCCTCGGGGGAACGGTGTAGGTCATATTGGGGAGAACAAGTCTCTCACGGCTCATAGCGTCGTCCACACGCTTCAGGCTGTCGATTATTTTGCCGTCCTGACCGATAACGATAAGGTTTGAATATTTTCCCATAATTTCGCAGGCAAGGGTAACGGTAACAACGTCACCAAGCTCGTTTACGGTCTCAAAATCAAGGAAAAGTATTCTCTCAAGTCCGTCCTGTCTGATATCCGTAAGCTTGCCGCTGCCCAGACGCTTTCTCAGAAGCATACAGAACATGGGGGGAACCTTTGGATTTTCGATAGGCTTTGCCGTTATATGGATACGTGCGGAAGCGGCGTTCACACATATGAGAAGCTTTGAACTGCCCGTTTTTGTGCGTATTCCTAAAACTATTTCCTCCTTTGAGGGCTGATAAATTTTTTCTATCCTGCCTCCCACAAGAGGCATAAGCTCCTGCTTTACCGCAAGGAGAAATGCACCGTCAAGTGCCATTTGTATCATTTCCTTTCCTGTATATAAGCACCTCGAACTCAGCCTCCGTTTCAAGGCTTTCAAGTGCATCAACACGCCTGTGTCCCTCAACGCCTGTCTTGTAATAATAGGGGGTCATTGAGAAAAGGCTTTTTATATCCTCGTTATTGTCAATGAAAATTTTACGGGATATTTTCCTGCTTTCTATAAATTCAAAGCCGTCTATATCATAATCCGCCGTTTCGTTTTTGTAAGGCCGGTCATAGACCGCTTCTTTAAGGCTGAAAAGGTGATTTTCACCGGGGATAGCCATAATAAGGCAGCCGCCCTTTTTAAGCACCCTGAGATATTCCTCTCTGCAAAAAGGGGCAAACATCGTCACAAGCACATCTGCCGTTCCGTCAGCCATAGGTATATGAAAAACGCTTGCTGCCGCTGTTTCGGCGTTTTCGTCTCCTTTGAAACGCTTTGCCGCCGAAGCGCAGGCGAATTTTGAGATGTCAACAGCGCACAGCTTCACATTGTCCGTTTTTTCTCTGACACTGTGGTATATTTCCTCAGTGTAATAGCCCTCGCCGCAGCCTGCGTCAAGGATCAGTCCTCCCGAAAAGCTTTCCGTCACTGCCATGCTCATTTCCTCCGCAAGATGGGAATAATATCCCTTTGACAGAAAATCCGTCCTTGCTCTGACCATCATTTTATTGTCCCCGGGGAGCTTTGCGTTCATATCCTTTGAGAGCAGGAGATTGACATAGCCCTTTGCGGAAATGTCAAAGGAGTGTCCCTTTTCGCATTTATAGGAATGTTCCCCCCGCTCAAGGGGCAGGCGGCACACGGGGCAGATAAATCCGCTCATATTTTCAGTCCTTTCATTATTTCATTAAACTCTGTATGGGATAATTCTCGGCGAAGCTGACTTTTTTACAGCATACAGCAGATGTGGTTAAGTAGGAATGTTTCTGTTAAAGGATATATTTTGCAGGGTCGGTGCAGCTTTTTGCTTCGGTGACTTGTATTTCGGGAAACGCCTCGGAAAGCAGCTTTTTCATTATGCCGCAGAATATTCGCTCGGTGTGGAAATGTCCGCAGTCGATTATGGTAAAGCCTTCGTTTCCCGAGTCAATAAATGCGTCGTGCTTGAAATCTCCCGAAATAAGTGCATCAGCACCTTTTTTCTGAGCAAGTACAACAAAGCTTCCTCCCGAGCCCGAGCTTACGGCAATTTTACTTATCTCCCTGCCGCCGTCCGAAAATCTCACCGCAGAGCAGCCGAGAGCCGACTTTGCCCTTTTTGCGGCTTCTTCGGCTGACATGGGAGCTTTAAGCTCATATATCCTGCCTACGGAAAGTCCCTCTCCCGTTTCCTCAAGCGGAGCATAGTCTTCGGATAATCCGAGAGGCTCGGAAAGCAGTTCATACAGCCCCTTGTTCATTCCCAGAGGGGACATATCAAAGGGGGTATGGGTGCATATGGCAGAAATTTCCGCATTTATCATTCTGCCGACGGGAGAATTTGCCATAACCGATTTTATGGGAGTGAAAATTATGGGGTGGTGGCTTACGATAAGCTCCGCATTTTCATAGAATGCTTCATCTATGACCTTGTTTGTGATGTCAAGTGCAGTGATGATTCGGTGAACGCCCATATCGGGATCTCCCGCAAGAAATCCGCTGTTATCCCAGCTTTCCTGAGTGGAAAAGGGGATAACGCTGTCTATGAAATTATAAATATCCCTTACCGTTGTCATATTAACAGTCCTTTCCTTATATCTGCCGTCCCGAGCCTGCTGCCGCCGCACCTGTGCAGAGCAGGTTGTATCTCACGATATCCCGATACTCGGGCTTTGCCATATAGTAAACATACTGCTCCGCAAGATCGGGGAAAATATTGCCCCTGCCCTCAAGCTTGAAGTTCACAAAACCCATAGGAACGTATTTTGTGTAAATATCCTTTGGGGAAATATGGAGAGGGGAGTTTCTTCTCATAAAGGCATTGTTTGTCATATGAGGACATTTCCATTCCTCTATCTTTGCTGTGCCGTTTCGTATCTTTTCAAGCTCCTCGGGACAGCAGTGTTTAAGCTGATATTTGCCGATAAATTTGTAATGCTCCCCACGTCTGGGACAGTTGGGAACGCACACCGCATTGCAGAGAAGCTCGCATTTTTCCTTATGCGGCAGGTCATTTAATACATCAAATTTATTATTGAAATTATAGTCAAGCACTACAAGGCTGTAGTCCTTTGAAAGCTCGGCTTTAAGCTCGGAAACGTCTGTTATCTGCTTGCAGGTGGAGCTTGTAATTTTAATTCTCGGGTGAGTTTTTCTGATATGCTCCTCAAGAAGGGGCGAAAAAACAATGACCTCGTTGAGTCCGTTGTCGGCAATATCAAGCACCCTGTTGCAGACGGGGTCGGCAAGCTCCTTTTCGGTGATAAGGGGATTTGTGAAGGTGAGGCGGCAGGGAACGCCCAGAGCGTTAAAGCGTCCCAGATACTGAGGAACTATCTTTTCGGTGACGCTCATATCCATATATCCTGCCATAATACGTCCCCCGTTCCATATCACAGGGAAGGAGTCGAACACGCTGGCAATTTCTACGCCCTCATAAAACATCTGAGGTGCCTTTTTTATCATACTTATAAGGGTCAGGTTCATACTGCCCGTAAATCTGTCTATAAAATTCGGAATGTGAAATCTAACCATATCAAAGCTGCTCCTTTTCGCACATTTCTCTGAGCTTTCGGGATATTTCCAAAAGCTCTGCCGACCGTTCGGGATATTTTTCCTTCATACCGTCGGCAGATTTTGACAGCCTGTCCGACTGCAAGAGAATATAATCCCTGTCCTCGGGAATACTGGGGTCAAGTCTGCCAATTATTTCTTCGACAGGGGAGAGAGTTCGGCATACTCCCGTATAGCGGCATCTTATTACCGAATAGATAAATCTGCCTTCCTTTACGCCCTTTTCGCAGTCGGTCTCAAAGCCGTTTTCCGAAAGGAATTTTCTAAGCTCCGCCGCTCTTGTCATAGGCTGGAGGATAAACGCCGCACCGCAGCTTTTCGATCTTTCGTCGGCGGCGATTATCTTTGAGATAAGCTCGCCCCCCATTCCCGCTATGACGATATCCGTAACTCCCTCAAGGGGAACATTTTGAAGTCCGTCCGAGAGAAAAAAATCCGCCTTGTCAGAGATGTTTTCTTTATTAAATACGCTTTTAGCTGCTTCGAGGGGCATTTCGTTTATATCGGCGGCAATTGCCCTGCGGCATTTTCCCGAAAGGATAAGATGAGCGGGAAGATAGCCGTGGTCGGTGCCGATATCGCATATATGATCTCCCGTTACAAGCTCGGCGCACAGGAGAAGCCGTTTGTCTTTAAGTATCATAAATTAACCGTCCTAAATAAAAATCGGGAAACGGCATTTTACCGCCGCTTCCCGTTCTGCTCAGAAATTATGCCTTCTGTGCGAAATGCTCGTTAAGCTTTGCAACGAGAGCGTTAACGTCTGTTCCGTGAACGGCGCAGGCGTCGGCAATGGACTCGCCTCTTGAAGCGGGGCAGCCCAGGCAGTGCATACCGATCTCGAAGAAGTAGGGAGCGGTGTCCATATCGGTGTCAAGGATATCGCCGATAATGGAGTCGGGAGTTACAGTGTAGCTCATTGTTTCAAAGTCCTTTCATAAAAGATTATGTAAATATATTATAACTCATTTTTTTGATTTTTGCAATAGTTTTCCTTGAAATATACAAAAGTGTGTGGTATAATTTTATTATATTTAATAAAAAGGAGCTTTCAGATGGAATTTAAATACAAACTCAAACGTTTCTTCCGTAACATTGCCATTGAAAACCTGATGACATACATCGCCGCATCTATGGCGATAATCTTCGTGGGCGACCTGTTTACAAACGGTATGATGTCCCAATTTCTCAGCTTTAACAGGGCGGCGATACTTGAGGGACAGGTATGGCGGCTCATTACATTTCTGATGCTTCCGCAGGTCGGCAGCCCTATCTGGATAGTCTTCTCCGTATATTTCTATTACTTTATAGGCAAGGAAACGGAAAATGAGTGGGGCAGCCATAATCTGACAATGTATTTCCTGCTGGGAGCGGTGCTGCTGATAATATCGGGCTTTGCTACGGGATATACAGACGTTTCCTATCTTTATTTCTCGCTGTTCCTTGTTTACGCTCACCTTAATCCTCATCATCAGTTTATGATGTTTATGATAATTCCCATCGAGGCAAGGTGGATGGCACTTATTGATGTTATATTTATGCTTTCGGGATTTTTAAAGGCGTTTATGCTTTATCCCATACTTCCAAACCTTGCACTTGCCCATCAGCTTTCGGTAATCGTTGCATTTCTTGTATACGGCATATATTTCGGCAAGGATCATTTCGGCGGACTGGTGAACAGATTCAAGCACCGTGACTTCTACCGTGAAATGAAGCGTAACAAGATAAAAATGTCAAGAAACGAGAGAGACGATGATGAAAGGTAATTTTACTCCTCTGGGAGCGGAATTTTTCCAAAGAGACTGCCTTGAGCTTGCTCCCGACCTTGTGGGAAAGCTTATTGTCCGAAGGATTGGTGACGAGGAGCTTGTCCTGCGGATAACCGAGACCGAAGCCTATCGGGGCGAGGAGGACACCGCCTGTCACGCTTCAAAGGGTAGGACTCCGCGGACGGAGCTTCTCTATCGTGAAGCGGGAACTGTATATGTGTATCTGTGCTACGGAATGCACTGGCTTTTTAACATTATTTCGGGGGAACGGGAGCAGCCACAGGGCGTTCTGATACGTGCCTGCGAGAATTACGAGGGTCCTGCAAGGCTCACGAAATATCTGAGGATAGACAAAGCCTTGAACGGCAGCTCTGTCATCTCAAATCCCGAAATTTGCATTGCCGATGACGGTTTTCGTCCCGAGATAGAGCGGCGGAAACGTGTTGGGATAGATTATGCCGAGGAAAAGGACAGAAATGCCCTTTGGAGGTTTGCGGACAAGCGCACAAAGGATATTCTTAAATCAAAAAAATAAAACCGTTCTGCGGCGTGCAGAACGGTTTTTGGCGGAGACGGCGAGATTCGAACTCGCGGGGGATCACTCCCTAACTGATTTCGAGTCAGCCCCGTTATGACCACTTCGATACGTCTCCTGATCTTATGTGACTATAATATTATATCACACCCGTGAAAAAAAGGCAAGTGGTTTTTGGAAAAAAATAATTTGTTTACAATTGAAACGGCAAATCACCGTTTTGTACGGTTGCAAAATGAAAATAAATGTGATATAATGAAAATTACTATGTGCTTAGGAGAAATTGCCGATGAGTGATGAAATAAAAAAGGACGATATGCAGCCCGAGGAGGAAGCTCCCGAGCTTAACGAAGACGGCGTTCCCCGTCCTGCACCCGACCCGAAAAACAAGCTTTATATTTTTCTTTCCCTGCTTATTTTCGCCGTGCTGTATTTCGGCTGGCAGCTTATCAAGGGGAATATTTACTTTTCCTATGCCTTGTATGCCGATGTATTTACTGCCGAGGAAAAGGTGGCAGTAATGTCCGAGATACCGCAGTTTGATACAGAGCTGCAGGCGGAGATAAAATATGCAAGGCTCCATAATAATTTTGACGGGAACAGCTTTTATGCCGCATTTGCTCTTCCTGCCGATGCGGCGGAGGACGAGGAGCTTGCAGAAAAGCTAATTTCCTTTCCCTATGGCGACCCCGAATATGATATACGAATGACGGTTTATCCCGACCCCGATGTTATCCCCGATTTTGTTTACGGGGACTGCTATGTAAGTACGGACGACCCGAAAATATCCTGTATGATATATCCCGAGGACGGCTCATGCACCATAGTTTTCCGCATTGCGGGCTATTCGGGAGATATCGGGCGCAGGGTAGCCGGTTGGGAAAAGATGCCCGTTAAATGAGGTTTCAGATGATAAAAAAGTTTTTATTCACCGCTGCTTTCTTTATTATAGGGTGCGGCGTGTTCGGTACAGACGCTTTTGCTGAGGAGTCTCATTTCGGATATACCGTCAGGGGCGGCTCTCTTACGGTTTTTGTTACCGATGGGGGAAAATCGGATTACCGTCTCAGTATGGACGGGGGGCAAAGCTATTTCAATGTTATAATGCCCTTTACATTTCCAAGTCTCCCCGACGGTACATATCAGCTTCGTGTGATGTACGGGGACGGTGAGCTTTCCGAGGTAAAGCCTGCGGTTATCGGCAAAAGCCCCATAGCCCCGGGAAACGAGATATTTACCGCAGTTTCGGGATACGCCGAGGAGACTTTGGGCGGCGGCAGGATAGGGGTCAGAATAAAAAATTTCGACAAGGACAAAAACTACCTTATTTCCCTTGACGGCTGCAAAAGCTGGAAGCCAGCATCGGGGGAGAAAACGGAGATAAGGGGGCTGACTTCGGGAGAGTATCGTGTGGACGTCCGATGTGTGGAGGAGCCGTCACTTGCTTCAAGGAGCATTGATGTGGCAGTTCCCGTAAAGAAGCTTTCGGGCAGCACCGCTCTTCGTGTGCCGCTTATAAAGCAGCTTCCCGAGCTGCCTACGGGGTGTGAGGTCACAAGCCTTGCGATGGCGATAAACCACTACGGGATAAAGATATCAAAGACCGTTCTTGCTGATGTTTTCCTTGAAAAAGGGGAGTACCGCGCTGCCGATTACCGCAAGGTTTTTGTGGGCGATCCCCGTGAGGTAAACGCATACGGCTGCTATGCCGATGTCATAAAAAAGTGTGCGGACAAGTTCCTTTCAACGATACCCACAAGGAGCTTTGATGTGGTAAACGTTACGGGCTGTACGCCACGGGCGCTTTACGCATATACGGATATGGGCTATCCCGTAATTGTGTGGGCTTCGAATAAAATGGCTCCCACCTTCCAGGGACCTTCATGGACCGACAGCGATACGGGAAAGACAATTACCTGGACGGGAAACGAGCACTGCGTCCTGCTCACGGGCTATGATATGAAAAGGAAATATGTATATCTTAACGACCCGCTTTACGGTATTGTTTCCTTTAAAATGGAGGATTTCGAGACCCGTTTTTACGAGCTGGAGCAGCAGGCAATTGTTATAGCCGAGACTACAGAGAAATAATATGTTTTATGCATTTTAAACAAAGTTTTCAAAAAATTAACAAATGCTTTGGAGTTTTGTGATAAAATGAATATAAGGAATATCTCCGAAAGGCGGTTACATATATGGACACAAAAATTCTTCTTGAAAGCGGCACAAACGAGCTTCAACTCCTTGAATATACGGTTGGAAACAACAGCTACGGCATTAACATTGCCAAGGTAAGCGAGATAATGACCGATCAGGAGATAACACCCGTTCCCAATGGTCCTGATGTGGTGGAGGGCGTGTTTATCCCCAGAGACAAGCTTATCTCCGTTATCGACCTTCACAAGGTCCTTCACGTTCCCCAGACAAATTCGAGAAAAACCTTTATCGTCTGCCAGTTCAACCAGATGGTTGTGGCGTTCCACGTAACGGCGGTAAAGGGCTTCCAGACTATTTCCTGGTCTGATATCGTTGAGCCTCCCGCAGTTTCGGGGGGACAGGACGGAATGGGCATATCCACAGGTGTTGCCAAGATAAACGGCAAGATACTTATGATCCTTGACTTTGAAAAAATAGTTGCTGACCTCAACCGCAGCAGCGGTATCGACATCACAGGTCTCAGCAGCATAGACAAGGCAAGCATTGACGCGGGAAACAAGCGCATTGTGGTTGCGGACGACTCTCCCTTCCTCAACAAGATGATAACAAGCACTCTTGCGGACACAGGCTTCAAGAATGTTGTCTCCTTCCAGAACGGCGAGGACGCATGGGATTATGTAAATACCTTCAAGAACCGCTGCACCGCCGAGGACATCACTAAAAATATCGCCTGTGTTATCAGTGATATCGAAATGCCCAAGATGGACGGTCACAGGCTCACAAAGCTTATCAAGGACGACCCGGTTCTTAAATCTATCCCTGTTATCCTCTTCTCCTCCCTTATCGACGAGCAGATGATAAGAAAGTGCAAATCCGTCGGAGCCGATGCACAGTTCTCCAAGCCGCAGATAACAGAGCTTATCAGAACTCTGCTTACTCTTATTTCACAGTAAAAAATATAACCTGAGAGGAGCGATTTTCTCTCAGGTTATTTTGTTTCCTGCCATTTATATTTATTCAGGTCAACCTTATTTTTATTGACCTCAATGCCCTCTGTCTCTAATTTTTTCTTCTGATTTTCTATGCCGCCGAAAGCAAAGCTTTTTGATAAATTTCCCTTGCTGTCAACCACCTTGTAGCAGGGGTATTTGTTTTCATCGGGATTATAGTGGAGAATGTTTCCCACAGCACGCGCAGCCCTTTTATTTCCGAGATACTCGGCTATCTGCCCGTAGGTCACGACCTTGCCTTTGGGGATAGTCAGGAGAAACTCAAAAACCCTTTCTTTCATCTTGTTTCACCCAGCCTTACCTCCGCTCCTAAAAGCAGCTTGCCTTTGGCATTTTCGGTAAGCTTATTAACCTTTATCTCCCGAACAAGATGAATATTTTCCTCAAATTCCGCCTGCCTGCTTCCCGAAACTGTTCCCACAGGACAGCCGCAGGCGGAAAGAAGCAGGGCGCCTTTTGCGTCCTTTTCGGCAGTTAGGACAGTGCCGTATCTGCATTTTGCACGTATATTTTCCTGATAAACCTTTCTGTTGCAGGAAACTGCCATAGTGAAATATGCACCGTTGTTTCGGTAATGCTCCTTCATTTTCTGATAGACTTTGTGAGTTGCAAGGCAGTCGGAAAGGGCGCGGTGGGCATTGTCGTTAATTACCCCGAAACGGGCGCAGAGAGCTGTCAGGCTGTTTCCATAGCTGCCCGTGTGCATATGATTTGCAATATCGAGAGTGTCAACGCAGAACACCTCTAAATCGGCTACTGCCTGCAAAAAACGCAGGTCGAAGCGGATAACATTATGCCCGAGAATTGGCATATCCCCTAAAAACTCAAGGAAACGGGGCATAGCCTCTCCGATATCGGGAGCGCCCCTGACCATACGATCATTTATTCCCGTAATTTCGGTAATGTACCTGTCAATGTGCCGATGGGGGTCTACAAGGGTGCTGAATGTGTCGGCAACCTTGTCATTTATAACTCTCACTGCCGCAATTTCAATTATGCTGTCATTTTCGGGACTAAGCCCTGTGGTCTCAAGGTCGACCACCACATAATCGGAAATTATCCTGCTGTCAAAGGGTGGCATAACCGACCTCCTTATTTTTCTATGACCACAGGCGTAAGCTTGTCAAGATCATAGGGAGTTTCCTGATAAACACAGTAATTTATCCAGTTTGAGAACATCATATTAGCGTGGCAGCGCCAGTTGAAATGAGGCGGCTGACCGATATCGTTATAGGGAAAATAGTTGTAGGGCATATTTATTTTCAGTCCCTTTTCCACGTCGCGCATATATTCGTCACGAATGGTAAAGCGGTCATATTCGGAGTGACCCGTCACAAAGAACTGCCGCTGAGATCTGTCTCCCACGATGTGAATGCCCGAAATGGGGGAGGAGGTGAGTATCTCAAGTCCCTTCACCTTCTCGATATCCTCTCTCCTTACCTCGGTATGACGGGAATGTGGAACGAAAAATGTCTCGTCAAAGCCACGGATAAGAGGGTGGAAGGGCAGCTCTATCTTGTGGGGGAAGATACCGAACATCTTTTCTTTAAGCTGATATTTGGGAACCCCGTAGTGATAATATAGTCCTGCCTGAGCACCCCAGCAGATGTGGAAGGTGGAAAATACATTTGTCAGCGACCAGTCCATTATCCTGCAAAGCTCGTCCCAGTAATCCACTTCCTCGTATTCCATCTGCTCCACAGGGGCGCCCGTAATGATAAGTCCGTCAAATTTCTGATTCTTTACCATATCAAAGGTGGTGTAAAACTTGTTAAGGTGAGAAACGGGAGTGTTCTTTGAAACGTGAGAAGCGGTCTGCAGAAACTCAATGTCCACCTGAATGGGGGTATTACTGAGGAGCCTCAGGATCTGAGTTTCGGTCTCTATTTTTTTTGGCATAAGGTTAAGTATGGCAATTCGCAGGGGTCTGATATCCTGATGAGCGGCGGTGGTGCCTGTCATACAGAATATTTTTTCCTCCTTGAGAGTTTCGGCGGCAGGGAGATTATCGGGTATATTTATTGGCATTTTTTTGTGTCCTTTCAGATGTATTTATGGCTCAAGAAAGCCGTTTATATCGAACGAGGAAAACTCGGGATAGTCATATTCGGAGGGCATATATTCGTTTATATCAAATTTTTCCGATGATGGAAATGTGACCGAAGCAGCATCAGTTTCATAAGCCGTTTCCGAAGGAATTGACTCACTTTCAGCACTTTCGGAGGGTGGATTTTCGGAAACAAAGCTGCCCACAGTAACGGTCTCGGCGGCAGTATCATCGGTCTCAGGTGGAGCCTCGGTGACAGCCGCGACGGAAGTCTCGGTAAATCTCACATTGACGGTCTCATAGGGCGGCACAGTTTCGGAGATATTATCCCTCATATCGGGCATATCCGCTTGAGGAATGGTCATTGACGTAATTTCGGGGAAATTCATATCTGCCGTTTTTCTAAACTCACCCGTAAACAGCCCGTAGAAATCCTCGTCAAATGGGTCAACCTCAATTTCGGGAAAATCGGGCATTTGGAGTTCGTTTGTGGGTCTGCGGGGAGTGGCGGAGGTGGAAACATAGATAAAATCCACCGTTGTGCCGGTGTATGTAGATGAAGTACCCGTAGTAAACTGTTCGGGGGGAAGCTGCTGCATAGGTTCAGGCTTTTCTGAACAGCCGCATAATGCTAAAGCCACAGCAAATGTCACAGCAATAGTTCTTTTCACTTCCATCACCTCTCATACACAGCATATTATGATATTATATCACATTCCGATTAACATTTCAAGCAGTTTCTGTTAATATGCAGAAATCGCCCTGCTTCAAATAACGAAGCAGGGCGGGGGACATATCTGTCAGATATTTTCGGCAATAACATCGCCCATACCGGAGCAGGAAACAAGCTTCATACCCTCGGACATAATATCGCCTGTGTGGTAACCGTCCTTCAGCACCTTTGCAACAGCCGCCTCAACAGCGTCAGCCTCATTGTCCATATCAAAGGAGTAGCGGAGGAGCATCGCTGCGGAAAGAATGGTAGCAATGGGGTTAGCCTTGTTCTGACCTGCAATATCGGGAGCAGAACCGCCGCTGGGCTCGTAAAGACCGAACTTTGTGTCATTAAGACTTGCGGAGGCAAGCATACCGATAGAGCCTGTTATCATAGAAGCTTCGTCGGAAAGAATATCGCCGAACATATTCTCGGTGAGTACCACGTCAAACTGAGCAGGATCCTTTACAAGCTGCATAGCGCAGTTGTCAACCAGCATATGCTCATAGGAAACCTCGGGATAATCCTTTGCAACCTCTTCAACTATCTTTCTCCACAGTCTTGAGGAGTCAAGAACATTTGCCTTGTCAACGCTTGTTACCTTTTTTCTGCGCTTCATAGCGATATCAAAGGCACGTATGGCAATTCTTCTTATCTCGTTCTCATTGTATGTAAGAGTGTCGGTAGCGGTAACAACGCCGTCAACCTCCTCAGTCTTTCTTGCGCCGAAGTAAAGACCGCCCGTAAGCTCACGCATTATCATCATATCAAAGCCCCGCTCGGCAATTTCAGCCTTTAAGGGGCAGGCGTCCTTAAGCTCGCCGTAAAGAAGCGCAGGACGGAGATTTGCAAAAAGGTTAAGAGACTTTCTCAGCTTTAAAAGACCTGCTTCGGGACGCTTGTCCGCAGGGAGCTTGTACCAGGGAGATGTGGCGGTGTTTCCGCCGATAGAGCCCATAAGCACAGCGTCAGCAGCCTTTGCTCTTTCGATAGTTTCATCGGTGAGAGGCACGCCGTTTGCGTCAATGGAGCAGCCGCCCATAAGAAGCTGATCGTACTCAAAGCTGTGACCGAATTTGTCAGCCACCTTGTCAAGCACCTTTATAGCTTCGGTAACTACCTCGGGACCGATACCGTCACCCTTTATTACTGCAATTTTTTTGTTCATTGTAATTTTCCTTTCGCCGTTACTTTTGAAGAATACTTACCGATATATCGTTGTCTCTGCTGTCATAGCAGGAGACGTTTATCACAACGTAATTACCGCTTTCCTCATTTTCAAGCTGTTTTGCACAGTAAGCCCGTGCAGCCTGACTGTATCTTACAATTTCATCCTCGGTATCGGAAAACTCAGAGGTATCAACCAGAGAATAATCTATTTCCTCACCGTTAATAAAAAGCTCAATATACTGGGTATATTCGCCCTCAAATTTCATACAGCTTCCAAGTTGCTTTTCGACCGTATCCTTATCGGAATCAACATTTATCCCGTTGTACAGGGCAAATTTTTTCCTGTTTTTGTTTTCCTTGTCATATACGGGGTGAAAATCCGAATAAGTAAATCCGTCAAAATTTTCATGATAAGATGCACAGACAATGACCGAAGACTGGTCGCCAAGAGTTTCTGTACTGAATTTTTTTCCAAGCTGCTCTTGAAGCTCGTAGCTGCTGTCAAGGAGGTTTACTTCTTTATTTCCGGCTTTTATCATATACGGTTTTAAATCCGGTCCCGTATCCTCATGTTCAGTGTCAGAGCAGCCTGTTGCCAAAATGACTGCACAGAAAATGAGCGCAAGTTTTTTTATGTTCATAGCAATAGCTCCGATGTTTTTACTTTTTCAGCGAATTCAGCAGACCGCCTGCATTTATTATCTCCTTGATAAACTCGGGGAAGGGCTGAGCCTGATAGCTGTGACCCTTGGTCTTGTTGGTGATAACGCCTGTGTCGAAATCAATTTCAACCTCGTCACCCTTGTCAATATCCTTAGCCGCCTCGTCGCACTCCATAATAGGCAGACCAATGTTGATAGCATTTCTGTAGAAAATTCTCGCAAAGGTGGAAGCGATAACGCAGGAAATTCCGCTTGCCTTGATGGCAATGGGAGCGTGCTCTCTTGAGGAGCCGCAGCCGAAATTCTGCTCAGCCACCATAATGTCTCCCTCGCTCACGTTCTTCACAAAATCAACGTCGATATCCTCCATACAATGAGCCGCAAGCTCCTTGTGGTCGGCAGTATTCAGATATCTTGCAGGAATGATAACGTCGGTGTCAACGTTATCTCCGTATTTATGTACTTTTCCGCAAACCTTCATTGTAATATCGTTCCTTTCGGTAAATAGTTATCACATAATCTCGGAGGGCTGAGAGATCTTGCCTGTAATTGCAGAAGTCGCCGCAACCGCAGGAGAAGCCAGATAAACCTCTGACTCGGGATGACCCATACGGCCAACAAAGTTTCTGTTAGTGGTAGCAACAGCTCTCTCACCCTTTGCAAGAATACCCATATGACCGCCCAGGCAGGGACCGCAGGTAGGGGTTGAAACAGCGCAGCCAGCGTTTATGAATATCTCCATATAGCCCCTCTTGCAGCACTCAAGGTAAACCTGCTGAGTTGCGGGGATAACAATGCAGCGAACGCCATTTGCAATGTGTCTGCCCTCAAGTATCTTTGCAGCCATTTCCATATCCTCAAGTCTGCCGTTTGTACAGGAGCCGATAACTACCTGCTGAATGGAGACATCGCCCCAGTTGTCGGGAGTTCTTGTATTTTCGGGAAGATGAGGGAAGGAAACGGTGGGCTTTATCTCGGAAAGGTCAATGTCGTAAACTGCGTCATAAACCGCGTCCTCGTCAGCCTCGTAAACCTTGTAATCCCTGTCAACTCTGCCCTTCTGATATTCTCTTGTGATATCGTCAACAGCGAAAATGCCGTTCTTAGCGCCTGCCTCGATAGCCATATTAGCCATAGAAAGTCTGTCGTCCATAGAAAGTGAGGCAAGACCCTCGCCGGAAAATTCCATAGACTTGTAAAGAGCGCCGTCAACGCCTATCATACCGATAATGTGAAGGATAACGTCCTTGCCCATTACATACTTGTTGAGCTTGCCCTTGAGGTTGAACTTGATAGCGGAAGGCACCTTGAACCAAGCTTCGCCCGTAGCCATACCTGCGCACATATCCGTTGAACCAACGCCTGTGGAGAATGCACCCAGAGCGCCGTATGTACAAGTGTGGCTGTCAGCGCCGATAATGCATTCGCCGCTTGCCACAATGCCTTTTTCGGGGAGCAGTGCGTGTTCAATGCCCATATCGCCCACATCGTAATAATGCTTTATGTCATACTTGCCTGCAAAGGTCCTGCACTGCAGAGCGTGAGTTGCAGACTTGATGTCCTTGTTAGGCGTGAAATGGTCCATTACCATAGAAATTTTAGTATTGTCAAAGACCTTTGTAAAGCCTGCTTTTTCAAATTCGTTGATAGCAACAGGGGTGGTAACATCGTTGCCCAGCACCATATCCAGCTTGCACTTGATGAGCTGTCCTGCCTCCACCTTGTCAAGACCTGCGTGAGCCGCAAGTATCTTCTGAGTCATAGTCATTCCCATAACCGATCTTACTCCATTCCCGACGGCTTTGATATATGTAAATTTCCTGCCATTTTGCAGGTGTAAGGGTGCGCCCGCCGAACGCACCCCGAAATAAGAATTATCAGCTGTTCATTTTAGCCTTGTATTCTTCCTTCAGCTTTTCAAGACGCTTGCTGTCCTCGATACGCTTTGTACGAGCCTCTTCCTGGAGCTTTCTCGTCTCGTCGATACCCGAAACGATGGTCTGCCAGGTCTTTTCGAGAGTCTCCACCTTGATGGAGCTGCCGTTTGCCAGCATAGTTGTTATCTTAGTCTGGTCAACGGTGTTCTGAGCGTTCTTGATAAGCAGCTCGTTGGTCTTGTCGTCAAGAGCCTTCATTGCATCAGCCTGGATACGCTGTCTCTTGAGCATTACTGCCTGAGCAAGAGCCTGCTTGAATACAGGCATTGTGATGATAAATGCGGAATTTATCTTTCTGATAAGATTGATGTTTGAAAATTCCATAGCCTTGAGCATAGGAACTGTCTGCATAGCAACATTCTCTGCAATTTTCAGATCCATAACTCTCTGCTCCATAATGCCTCTTGTTTGCTCGAGGGTCTGGAGATCCATAGCCGCAGTGCCTGCATCGGGATTGTTCTGAACCTTGATCTTGAAATCCTCAATATACTGGTCAAGCTCCTTGCAAGCCTGCTCGCCTGCCATAATGTACTTGAGCAGCTCCTTGTAGTATTCGATGTTAGCATTGTACATAGTCTCAAGCTTAACATTGGACTGCTGGATCTCACTTTCGTACTGCTTGAGCTGAACATATATCTTGTCAACGTCCTCACCCATAGTGTGGTACTTTGCAAGAATCTTGTCAAGCTGACGTCTGAGATTTGCAAAGAGTCCCTTTTTCTCCTCGGTAAGCTCCTTGGCGTCGAACTGATCCATAATGTTCTTGAGCGCATTGAGAAGCTCGCTTGAGTCATCAAGCTGAGACATATTCATAGAATTAAGCACCTGGTCGGAAGCCTTGGAAATTTCCTCGGCAACCTGATTACCGAAGGTGATGATGGAGTTGGGGTCATTTGCATTGATAGTGCTTACAAGCTTGTCGATCTCGTCGCTTGAAACAAGCTCCTGCTTGAGCTGATTGCTTGTGTCAACGATAGAATAGGTCTGAGGCTCGGTTATCTTGAGATTGAGAGTTTTCGAGGTATCCTCGGCAACGGTTGCCTCCGCCCGGATAACATCTGACTTCTTCTCTTCTGATGGGGTGAACTGTAATGCCATAATTATCTCCCTTTCCTGAATAATTTTTTGAAAAGTCCGTTTTTCTGCTTCTGATATTTCGCCTCATCGGGGGTCTTGAACCGAGGAACCGAAACGTTATATTTAAACTCATTCAGAGTATGAGTCTCGAAAGCGTCGTCCGAAACGTAAGCCTCAATGTCACGATATCCCGAAGGAGACAGGATAAGAACATCAAATCCCAAGTAGGACAGCAGCAAAAGCTGAACACATTCAAGCTTTGAAAAAGGCTCCTCAATAGCATCAACTACCACAAACTTGGGGATATCCTTTGTGAAATCGTATTTCTGCAAGCTTCTGAGAACGCTTCTGTCAAGATTTAATGCAGCGTGGATAATGTAGCAAACGCTTTCTGTGGGGTCGTCAAGCTCAAGCATTCCGTCCTCCGCACAAGCCTGCATTTTCTCAAAAATAAGCTCCTGCAGTGACTCGGAAAGAAAGCCGTATTTATTGAGCGGCGATTTCATAAGGCTTGCCGTATCTATCTTAGTTCCCGAAACAAATCGGGAATAAGAAGCCAGCATATTCGCCGCAGGACGCTTATACGATGGCGACTTGATAATATAGGTAGTGAAGGGAGTTATCATATCCTCCACCTGACGCCAGTAGGCTTTAAGGTCGCCGTCATCAACGCCGTTTATCTTTGCAAAAATTGTGGGGACAACAACTCTGTCGCCTCTTACCGCAAAGCCCGAGCGGAATTTTGCAGGCTGATCCCATAGGATAAATATCTCGTCAAGAGTGGTTTTCAGTACCGCCGAGTCCATCTTCTCAAACTGCCTGTCGCGGAAAATGGTATCGCCGCCGTAAAGCGCAGTATCAAGCTCTCTTTCCGCACTGTAAGCCACAGTTGCTATTTTAGCCTTAACAAGCTTTGTGGGGAAAGGGGTCACAGCCCTTGAAGCGGGGAGCTGGAGCTTTTGTATCTTATCCGCAAAGGGACACCGCTCAAATCCCGTGAGACAGCTCTTATCGGGTGAAACACATATAACGTCAAAGCCGCATCTCTGAGCAAAGCAGAGGAAAAATATATCCTCGGGAACGGGGTTGCCGTAATACATAATCAGAGGAATTTCGTCGCTCTCGCTGACGCAAATGCCGTTTGCAATAAGGTTCAGCTTGTAAACAAGAGCCATACCTGCCTCAAACATATCCATTCTGCTCATTGACAGCATATCGCCAAGAGCCTTCTGAGCAATAAGAGTTCGTGCCGGGTCATTTTTTATCTCTATCATCGAGCAAAGCCCCGAAATAACGCTGCCCGTTGCACTTCTGTCAATGCCCGAAAAGGCGAGCCGTACCTTTTCATCGGGTGAGCCGATGGGGGAGTCGATAAACGCAAAGGGCTTGGTGTTTTTTTTGATATCGTCCTTCAGCCCGAAAAGAAAATTGCTGTAGGTGTCCGCATTTTCGTCACAGCCAAAAATAAGGGCGAAATAAACGGGTATCATCTGATCCTTTGTAAAATGTCCGCCTCGGGAAAAGAGCCTTGCGGAGTGATATTCCAGCAGATCCTCTGTGAGACGGTCCATTTCGGCGGAGACGATTTCCACCAGCGTATTCATAAATCATCGCCTCCGTTCCTGAAAAATTTTAGCTTAGTCGTACATATAAATTATACAATATTTTGCCTTGTCCTGTCAAGTAAAATTGCCAAATTTTAATTAAAATCTCATCTTTAATTTGTTAGCAAATACATACGTATGCATATAAGCTTGTTTTTAAAAATCGGGACTGTTTATTAGTAACAGCCCCGATAGTCTTTGATACTTACTTCACCAGACCGCTGTTGTTGATAGCCGAAACCAGAGCGCAGACGGAAGCGTCAATGATATCGGTCTTGATCCCTGCGCCCCAGAAAACGCCGTTTTCGGTCTCAATGCCCACATAAGCCACAGCCTGTGACTGAGAAGTGGTCTCGAGAGCGTGCTCCTGATAGGTGATGAGCGAGTAGCTGATGCCGAGACTGTCCTTCACGGCGTTGGAAACAGCGTCAAGTCTGCCGTTGCCAACAGCCTCACGGGTGATTATCTTGCCGCTTCTGTTAACGGTAACACTGGCGGTAATGCCGTCCTTCTGAGCGAAATGCGCCTCGTCGATCTTGAAATCAGTCTCGATGTTAACGTATCTGTCCATAAATATCTGCTTGATCTCGGAGGGCATGAGCTCCTTGTGGCTGTGGTCGGAAACGCTCTTTACAGCGTAGCCGAAGTTCTCCCTCATTTTGGGTGGCATATCAATGCCAAACATCTGCTCCATTATGTAGCCGATGCCGCCCTTGCCCGACTGAGAATTGATACGGATAACATCAGCCTCATATTCTCTGCCAACGTCCTTGGGGTCGATGGGCAGATAGGGAACGTTCCAATGGTCGGGATCCTTTTCCTCACGCCATTTCATACCCTTTGCAATAGCGTCCTGATGTGAACCGGAGAACGCTGCAAATACCAGCCTGCCTGCATAAGGGCTTCTCTCGTTCACCTTCATACGGGTAACTCTCTCGTATATTTCCACCAGAGACTGCATATCGGAAAAATCCAGCTCGGGGTCAACGCCCTGGGAATACATATTCATAGCTAACGTCACAATGTCCACATTGCCCGTTCTTTCGCCGTTTCCGAAGCAGGTGCCTTCAACTCTGTCGCCGCCTGCCAGCAGACCCATTTCGGCGTCTGCAACGGCACAGCCACGGTCATTGTGGGGGTGGAGGGAGATGATTACATTTTCTCTGTCGTGGAGATTATCGCTCATATACTCGATCTGTGAAGCGTAAACGTGGGGCATAGACAGCTCAACGGTAACGGGGAGGTTGATTATGACCTTGTTGTCGGGAGTGGGCTTCCACACGTCGATAACAGCGTTACAAATCTCGAGAGCGAACTCAGGCTCGGTGCCTGTGAAGCTTTCGGGGGAATACTCGAAAATGAAATTGCCGGGGGTCTTTTCACGGTACTCCGCACAGAGCTTTGCGCCCTCAACAGCTAATTTAACGATATCTTCCTTGGACTTCTTGAAAACCTGCTCTCTCTGAGCAACAGAGGTGGAGTTATAGAGATGAACAACAGCATTCTTGCAGCCTGCCAGAGCCTCGAAGGTCTTTGAGATAATATGCTCTCTTGCCTGAGTCAGCACCTGTATGCGCACATCATCGGGTATCATATTTCTCTCAATTAAAGCACGGCAGAACTCATACTCGGTCTCGGAAGCGGCAGGGAAGCCTATCTCAATTTCCTTGAAGCCGATATTTACCAGCTTCTCGAAGAACTCCAGCTTTTCCTCTAAGCTCATAGGGATAATGAGAGCCTGATTGCCGTCTCTCAGGTCAACCGAGCACCACATAGGAGCGTGGTCGATATATTCCTTTTCTGTCCATTTCATTGACTTGACGGGGGGCATAAAATAGCCTCTTGTGTATTTTGACGCATTCATAGTAAATTTCCTCCTGTTGATTACTTGGCAGCCCGAAGAGAGCAAGCCGTAAATTTGATATTAGTGATAAAAAGTCCCGATAGGTCACTTAGCATTCCGACCGCCCCCTTTAAAAATAAAAAAGCCCGTCTTTTAAAGCCCATAAAAGCTTTAAGAGACGAGTACAAATACCCGTGTTACCACTCTTCTTCGCATAAGGATCACTCTTTATGCCTCAGCCGCATCGATCAATGCGCTTCCCTGTAACGGGAGAAACCCGTTCAAACCTACTTGCAAAAAAGCTTTCAGAAGAATGCTCAAGGACGAGTTATAACCGCAGATCAATGCCGCTTTGCACCGAACAGCGACTCTCTGCAAATGACGAAGCGGTCTTTCTTCCTGTCACAGCATTTAGAATTATTTACAATAACAGTATAGCACACCCATATCCATTTGTCAAGGGGTTTTGAAATATTTCTCAAAAAATAAATCCGCCCCGAAGCATACGCTCCGAAGCGGACAAATTCACAATAAGATCACTTGCTGATAAGCTCAAGGGTATCACGTGCGATAAGAAGCTCCTCGTTGGTGGGAACTACCCAGACCTGAACCTTGCTGTCATCGGCAGAAATGCGCTTCAGCTCACCTCTTGTGGCATTGTTCACCTCGTCGTTTATCTTAATGCCCAGGTAATCCATATCCTTGCAGACGCCTGAACGTATAGCAGCGTCGTTCTCGCCGATACCGCCTGTGAAGAGGATAGCATCAACGCCGTTCATAACAGCCGCATATGCGCCTACAAACTTCTTGGTCTGATACTTGAGCATTTCATTAGCAAGAATTGCTCTCTTGTTTCCGTCCTTTGCAGCGGCGGTAACGTCTCTGTTGTCGGAGGAAACGCCCGAAACGCCTGCAAGACCCGACTTCTTGTTCATATAATCGGACATCTGAGCGGGAGTGAAGCCCTTCTTGTCCATAAGGAAGGTAACAGCGGAGGGGTCAACAGAGCCGCAGCGTGTGCCCATAATGATACCGTCAAGGGGAGTAAAGCCCATAGATGTATCAACAGACTTACCGTATTCTACAGCAGTAATGGAGGAGCCGTTGCCCATATGGCAGGAGATTATCTTGAGGTCCTTAACGTCCTTGCCCATAGCGTCTGCAAGAGCCTTGGAAACGAATCTGTGAGATGTGCCGTGGAAGCCGTACTTTCTTACGTGGTACTGCTCGTAATCCTCATAGGGGAATGCCATCATATAAGCCTTTTCGGGCATTGTCTGGTGGAAAGCGGTGTCGAATACAACAGCCATAGGAGCGTCGGGAAGAACCTTTCTGCAGGCTCTCAGAGCAAGTGCGTGGGGGTGGTTATGTACGGGAGCAAGCTCTGCAAGAGCGTCGATCTGATCGATAACTTCATCGGTGACGAGAGTAGTCTCCTTGAAAATTTCTGCGCCCTGCACAACTCTGTGACCTACTGCGTTTATCTCGCTCATAGAATCAATGACCTTTGCCTCGCCCGAGGTGAGTACCTCAACAAGCTTTTCAAAAGCCTCGGTGTGAGTGGGGAAATCGCAGTCGAGCTCAACCTTTCTTCCGTCAGAGGTCTTGTGGGAGATATGACCGCCGATACCTATTCTGTCGCAGTTACCCTTTGCGATAACGCTTTCGTTTTCCATATCGAGAAGCTGATACTTGAGAGAAGAGCTTCCTGCGTTGACAACTAAAATCAGCATTTTTAAAACAACCTTCCTATATCAAAATATATTCATAAAATGAATGCCAAAAATTATTTTACCATTGTTTGCCGAAAAAATCAAGAGGTGAACGGGTGCGTTTGTGACATTTTTTTGAATTTTTTAACTTAATTCCCGAAATTTTGCCCAAAAACTAATTCTGTTAGGAAAAATTTTTCAAAAACTATTGACATCAAAGAAAATGCGTGCTATACTTTGAGCATATTATTTCAGAAAGGAGGCGGGCAGAATGTTCGTATATATCATCAGATACATCAGATCGGAAAGAAACGGCATTTTCACAGGCACAAATATGCCGCCCGTCCTCAGCTTTTAAATTAAGGACAGAGCGGATATTTCACAGCGTCCCTGTTATGCCGACCGGTATAGCAGGGGATTTTTTTGTGTCAATTTGCAAAAGGAGGAACAACATTGAGTATTTTCACACCACCCGAAAAGAAGGAACAGACAGACGAGCTTCATAAGGATTACGGCGTTCTGAGCAACTGTCTGTATATCCTTAAAAGATTTGTCAGATACCGCAAGTCCCTTATCTTCTTTATGATAACGGGAGCCGTTGCGGCGGCTTCGATGTCCTACATCTGGAGCTTTATCGGAAAGCTTGTTATTGATATGATACAGACAAGTGCAGGCGGCGGAGATATCCTGCCCCTTTTAAAGCTTGTGACTGTGACCACCCTTATCGAGCTTTTCTTTATGTGGCTGAACACCGTTTCATCGGCTAAAACGGGTGTGGGCTTTACCTACATACGCCTGATGATAATCAAGGAGCGAATTGCCAAAACTCTCAGTATGGATTATGAAGCTCTCGAGACACCCGAAATGCTTGACAGGCTGCAGAAGGCAAAGCGTGCCACCGCAGGGGACTGGCAGGGCGTTCAGGGAATGATGACCTATATGCAGGTAATGCTCACGCAGGTCATATCCGTTATCACTTCTATCGTCATTATGTCAAGCTTTGACCCGCTCATAATCGTTGTTATAGCCGTTTTGTCCTATGTTCAGTTTTTGTATTTTGAATACATACGCAAAAAGGACAAAAAGGAAATGTGGGACGCTATGATGCCCCATTGGCGCAAGCTTGAGTATATGGAGACCGTCACCACCGATTTCTCCTATGCCAAGGACATAAGGCTTTTCGGAATGAAGAGCTTCCTTGCAAAAAAGCAGAAGGAGGTCTATGACGAGGAGCTGAGGCACTGGGTAAAGTCCCGTCAGTACTGGATATATAACTCAATATTTGCCCACGGCATTTCCCTTGTAAGACAGCTTATCATAACAGGCTGGCTCGTTTACGGCGTTATCTTCAAAGACCTTACCATCGGTAATTTCTCCCTTTATCTCGCAAGCTCGGGAGCCTTCTCTATGGCGATAAACGAGATACTTATGGGTCTGTCCGCTCTCAGGGAAAGAAGCGCACACACTGACGATTACCGAAGCTTTATGGATATCCCCACAGACAGCGAAAAGGACACCATTCCCGTTCCCAAAGCGGACAAATACGTTTTCACCTTTGAGAACGTTTCCTTTAAGTACAAGGGGCAGGATAAATACGCCCTTAAAAATGTAAACATCACCATCGGCGCAGGGGAAAAGCTTGCGGTGGTGGGACTTAACGGCGCAGGAAAAAGCACGTTTATTAAGCTGCTGCTCCGTCTCTACGATGTCACCGAGGGACGCATACTTATGAACGGCGTTGATATTCGGAAATTCAGCCGAGAGGAATATTACAATATTTTCTCTCCCGCATTTCAGGATGTGACGGTCTTTGCCTGCCCTATGGCGGAAAACGTTTCTATGAAAGCTCCGGGTGAGACCGACAAGGCGAAGGCAGAAGAGGATATCCGTGCGGCAGGGCTTGGAGAAAAGCTGGACAGCCTTGAAAAGGGCATTGACACCGAGCTTTTAAAGGTGCTTTACGACGACGGAGTTGACCTGTCGGGCGGAGAAAAACAGAAGCTTGCTCTGGCGAGGGCATTATACAAGGGCAGTGAGGTGATCGTCCTTGACGAGCCTACCGCCGCTCTTGACGCACTTGCGGAATACAGGCTTTACAAGAGCTTTAACGGACTTGTGGGAAAACGCACCGCCGTTTACATTTCCCACCGCCTGTCCTCCACACGTTTCTGTGACAGGGTGGCAATGTTCAAGGACGGCGAGCTGACCGAGACGGGAACTCACGAGGAACTTATGGAGAAAAACGGCGATTATGCAGAAATGTTCCGTGTGCAGGCACAGTATTACGTGGAGGACAAGGACATTTTTGAAACCGCTCCCGAAGCTGTTCCAACGACCTGATAAGGAGGGACAAACATTGAAAGACAAAAAAATTTCCCCCACAAGGGAATCATTAAAATACTGCTTTCGGCAGATGAAGCAGTACAAAAGATCATATCTGCCCTTGTCCGTTCTGAACGTTATCATCGGGGCGGCAGCACCCTTTGCGGAGCTTATCTTCCTGCCTCTTGCCATTGACGCGCTGACGGCGGAGGAGAAGAATGTGAGCCTGATAATTACATATTTTCTGATAATGTCAGTCCTCACCATTCTGCTTCAGGGGGCAAACAGCGTTATTTCCATTCAGCTGGCAAAATGCGAGGATTTGTTTCTGAGCGCTTCGAGTATGGAAATATCCGCAAGATGTATGGAGATAGATTTCTCCCTCACCGAGGACAAGACCGCTCTCGACCGCATTAAAAAGGCAAGGGACGGCATACAGTGGTCGGGGGGCACCCACAATATCGCAAACGCATTCTTCACCATAATTTCAAACGGTATAAAAATTTTCGGTGTAATTGCGGTGCTTATCATAAACGCTCCCGTCCTGCTCATAATAATCGGCGTTCTGCTCACCTTGTCGGCGATAATAAACGCAAGAAAGAACGATATCGACATAAAGAATTTCACCGAGCTTTCGGGGATAAACCGAATTTTCGGTCACATCTGCTGGGAGATGGAGGATTTCAGATACGGCAAGGACGTAAGACTTTACAGCGCTGCAGGAATGATGCTGGAAAAGACCTCTCAGCAGATAAAAAGACTTTCGGATTATTGGGAGAACATAAACCGTCTGAAATTCCCGCTTAATATCCTTGACGTTATCGTAAATGTCCTTCGTGACTTCGGCACATATCTGTATCTCGGCGTGCTTGCCATTACGGGAAAAATAACTATCGGTACATTCTCCCAGATGCTCAGCGCCGGCGGAACGCTTCATTCCTCCTTGCAGGCGGTGATACTGGGCGTGCAGGACATTGTCAAGCGCAGCAGCTATATGTACGAGATAATCCGCTTTATGGACTATCCTCCCGCTATGGATAAGGGAGACAGAAAGATCGAAAACCTTAGATCGGGTCACGAGATAGAATTTAAAAACGTAAGCTTTTCATATCCTCACACGGGAGTATCCGTATTAAAGGACGTTTCCATTAAGCTGAGAGCAGGTGAGAAGCTGTCTGTGGTGGGACTTAACGGAGCAGGAAAGACCACCTTCATCAAGCTTCTGTGCAGGCTCTACGATGTTGACAGCGGCGAGATACTTTTAGACGGCGTGAACATCAGGGAGTATGATTATGATGAATATATGAAGCTGTTTTCCGTAGTGTTCCAGGATTTCAGGCTCCTTGCTTTCTCGGCAAAGGACAATATCCTGCTGGGGCAGGGTGATGAAAATTCGGACAATGAGGTTGACGGTCTTTTTGAAAAAACGGGTATCCTTAAAAAGATAAATTCTCTCCCCAAGGGCAGGGACACTATGATGTTCAAGCAGTTTGACAAGGAAGGCGTGGAGCTTTCGGGAGGTGAGCAGCAGAAAATTGCTATTGCCCGTGCGCTGTACAAGGACGCTCCCGTCATAATCCTTGACGAGCCTACAGCGGCGCTTGACCCTGTGGCGGAATACGAGATATATCGTCAGTTTGACAGCCTTGTGGGGGGCAAAACAGCGGTGTATATTTCCCACCGTCTTTCCTCCTGCAAATTCTGTGATAATATTGCGGTTTTCTCGGAGGGTACTGTGAAGGAATACGGCACCCACGACGAGCTTGTTCATAAGCCCGATGGAATTTATGCGGAAATGTTTAGGGCGCAGGCACAGTATTATGTATAAGCATATGCCCCCGCACATTCCCCGTCCTATTTATTATTTATAATTTATTCTCTATTCTTTATTCTTTAAAAAGCTTCTGATTTTTCATTTTTAAAAGAATAAAGAAAAAATAATAAAGAATAAATTATAAAGCTGACCATTCGGGACGGGCAACAAGGAAATACTAAAATATAGGTGAACCAATATGGAAGAAATTTTTGACATTCTCGATGAAAACGGCGATGTAACGGGGGAGACCGCACCCCGTTCCTATGTCCATAAAAACGGGCTTTATCACAGGACAGCCCACATCTGGCTCATTAAAGACGGAAAGGTGCTGCTCCAAAGGCGAAGCCACGATAAGGACAGCTTTCCCGGGCGGCTTGACATCTCCTCGGCAGGGCATATTTCGGCAGGGGAGGAGCCGCTGACTTCTGCTGTAAGAGAGCTTTACGAGGAGCTTGGCATAAAGGCGGAGCCTTCCGAGCTTGAGCTTCTTGGAAAGATAAGCAGGCATTATGTGAAGGAGTTTTACGGGGAGATATTTGACGACAGGGAGCTTGCCTTCGTGTACCTTTTTACGGGTGATTTTGAGATGTCTGGGATAAAGGTACAGCAGTCGGAGATATCCGAGGTGGGGCTTTACACGCTTGATGAATGTCTGGAGCTGGCAACAGACGATGATGAGCCGCTTAATATGCGGGAGATAGAGCTGCTTCGGGAAGTGATATTATGAGCAATGAATGGAAAAATGCGGTTTGGCAGGAAAAAGCACGGCACAAGCCTGCAAGGTTTTACATAAGAGATGAATTTGAGGAGATCATCAAAGAAGAAAATATTGACCGCAGGCGGTTTCACGAGGCTTCTAAATTTGAATATGAGAATATTATTCGCAAATTTTACTATGCCTTTGCCGACTATCAGACTTATCCGAAAATAGAACTTGATAAAATGCATAGCCGATTCAGAAAAGAACTTAAAAAGTCTGAGATAGTCAGATGGAAAACAAATTGGGTGGAGTACATCGAAATGTTCCGACATCTCATTCCCGACAAGGAAACGGCTTCGGAGCTTTATCTTATTTTAAGTGAGGGCTGGGTCTACGAGGGCTTTGCTTCGGAAATAATTTCGGTTCTTTCCGAAACTGACGCAGGGCTTCGTGATTTTTTCATCGTTTCAAAAAAATTTGAATGGACTGTGGCTCATTCGGACGATGGAGAATGTATGTATTTGATTTCCGCTTGATATATGGTTTGTTACGGTAAAATTCGGCTGAGTTATGATTTTATTCTAAAATAATATGGATAGGGTCAAAAATTTTTATCTGAGGGATTGATTATTTTTTTCGGGTGTGATAAAATAGAAAGAAAGATAATTTTGTCGGATATCCCCTGTGGGAGATCCCGAAAGGAATGGTATCTTAAAATGGTCAACTCAAGATTTACAAATCTCATCGATCTCAACGATATGAGCAGCGAATGGTGGCTGAACGTTGTCAAGCGTGCTTCGGACATATGCGACGACCCTGCAAAATATGCAAAGGTCTGCGACGGAAAAATTATGGCGACCCTTTTCTATGAGCCGTCCACACGCACACAGATGTCCTTCCAGACCGCTATGCTGAGGCTGGGCGGCACTATTATCGGATTTGACAATCCTGCTACATCGTCTGTGGCAAAGGGAGAAAACCTGAAGGATACCACTAAGATAGTGTCCTCCTATGCGGACATTATGGTTATGCGCCACCCCTCCGAGGGTGCGGCAAAGGCGGCGGCTCTTACCGCTGACTGCCCCATTATCAACGCAGGCGACGGAAGCCATCTCCACCCCACTCAGACCCTTACGGATATGCTCACTCTTTACAGAGAAAAGGGCAGGCTGGAAAACCTTACCATCGGTCTCTGCGGCGACCTGAAAAACGGCAGAACGGTTCATTCAATGTGCAAGGCTCTTTCAAGCTTCAAGGGGATAAAGTTTGTGTTTATCTCCACAAAGGAGCTTGGTATGCCTCAGTACATAAAGGATATCCTTATGGCTAAAAACTGTCAGTTCTCCGAAAATCCCTCTCTGGAGGACGCTATCGGAAACCTTGATATGCTCTATATGACCCGTGTTCAGAAGGAGAGATTTGCTTCCGAGGAGGAATATCTTGCTCTCAAGGACGCATACATTCTTGACAAGAGAAAGCTTAACAAGGCTAAGAGCGACTGCATCGTTCTCCACCCCCTGCCCAGAGTTGACGAGATTACTATGGACGTGGACGATGACCCCAGAGCAATGTTTTTCAAGCAGGCAAAGTACGGTATGTACGTGAGAATGGCGCTTATTATGACGATACTTGAAAATCCCAACGAGAGCCGTCCTCTGCTGACAGGCAGCACATATCCTTCCGTAGCCTGCGGCAATCCCAACTGCATTACTCACAAGGAGAGCTATCTTCCCAAGTATTTCAGAGGTCTGGGAGATATGCTGGAGTGCGAATACTGCGACGAGCGCAGGTTGGGAAACTGATAATAAAAATTATCCGCAGAGAGGGCTTCTTTCTGCGGATTTTAAATTTATCGAGTGATGGGAGTGTGCGATATGGCTTTTGAAAATGACAGAACTGCCCACAGGATAAGCAAATTCCGGACTGTACTCTCGGCAGTAATTCTTATCCTATGTCAGACCA
Organism: Oscillospiraceae bacterium; assembly: GCA_017829005.1. GTDB lineage: Bacteria > Bacillota > Clostridia > Oscillospirales > Ruminococcaceae > Huintestinicola. Next base: position 55,072 of record JAGAJF010000147.1, read on the forward strand.
TACGCATGAGTTACAAAAAAGTAACAAAAAGATAAAAGCTTAACAAAAAGCCCCCAAAGTGGTATAATGAAAGAAAACGAAGAAGGAGAGTACCACAATGGAAGAATTAATGGAAATGTTAGAATGTATAG
>JAGAJF010000148.1 GCA_017829005.1 Oscillospiraceae bacterium
AATGATTTTTTGTATGATAACCGTTTCAGATAAAAAGCTGTGCAGCTGCTGCTTTGCGGAGATAACCTCGGAGCCATGCAGTGAATGCGGCTTTTCTTCCGTGAGATACGTTGCCGACCCTGCCGTGCTGCCCTGCGGAAGTATGCTCCAGAAAAGATATATAGTGGGCAGAGTTATCGGAAAGGGCGGCTTCGGCATAACCTACCTTGCCTATGACACAAAGCTTGAGCGCAAGGTGGCGATAAAGGAATTTTACCCCTACGGACTTGCCACAAGAAACATTGGTGATACTGTTGTGATCGTTTCAAACGAGGAAACGGCAGAGGCGTTTCGCAAGGGTGCAGAGAAATTCTATAACGAAGCACGGCTCATTGCCCGTTTTAACGGAAATCCCGGTATTGTCGGCGTACATGATTTCTTCTATGAGAATGCAACGGTATATTTTACCATGGAATATCTTAGCGGACAGACGCTTAGAAACTATATTGCAGGACACGGCGTTCTTTCGGAGGAGCAGGCAGTTTTCCTTGCCGAAAAGGTATCAGTGGCTCTTATGACCGTTCACAGCGCCAATGTGCTTCACAGGGACATCTCGCCTGACAACATCATGCTCTGCGCCGACGGAAGTATAAAGCTCATTGATTTCGGTGCGGCAAGACATGTGGTGGCAAACTGTTCACATGATCTTTCGGTAATACTGAAGCCGGGCTTTGCTCCTCTTGAGCAGTATCAGAGAAAGGGCAAACAGGGTCCATGGACGGATATATATTCGCTGGGTGCAACGCTTTATTTCGCCCTTACCGCCGATACCCCCGACGACCCCATGACAAGACTTGAAAACGATGAAAAAATAAGTGAAAATACAGAAAATGCGGAAAAGATAGACCCGAAGCTGTGGGAGATCATACACAAAGCCGTAATGCTGAAGTCAGCTGACAGATATCAGAACGTTTTTGAACTGAGAAACGATCTGTCGGGACTGTCCCTGACTGCCATGCCAATAATCGAGCCGATAGAGCAGCAGGATACAGCGATCCCCTTCGGAGTAACGGCGCAGCCCTATACGGCAACCGCAAGGCGGACGACAAATACTGCCGCCCCGGAAGATAATAGAACTGTCCCCCTGACAGATCCTTCCGTTACCGTTCCTTTGAAAGATGCTTCCGTTACTGTCCCCCTGACAGATCCTTCCATTACCGTTCCTCTTACAGATGATCCATTTACTGTTCCACTGACGTCATCGGTTACGAGCGCTCCCTCTTCTCCCGTTAATAAGCCAAAGGGACACAAAAAGCTTGTTTATGGGGCAGGCATTGCGGCAATTCTTCTTGTGGGTGTATTCTCCGGTATCCTGCTTTCAAAAACAAACGATACCGACATTGAGACAGAAACCACTCAGTCGGAAACCACTCAGTCGGAAACGAGCGAGTCCTCGGATAATGCTTCCATCGACTCCCAAGAGGAAGAAACAAAGCAGGATAATGATGTAACGCAAGAGACCTCCGTTATAACGGAGGAAGCAGAGCTGCCTGTTACTGCACCAAAAGAAACCGAGCCGAAGGTCACCGAGCCGCCTGTTACCACACCGAAAGTGACCGAGCCCAAGGTCACCCAGCCGCCTGTTACTGCACCGAAAGTGACCGAGCCGAAGGTCACCCAGCCGCCTGTTACCACGCCGAAAGTGACCGAGCCGAAGGTCACCGAACCGCCTGTTACTGCGCCGAAAGTGACCGAGCCGAAGGTCACCCAGCCGCCTGTTACTGCGCCGAAAGTGACCGAGCCCAAGGTCACCCAGCCGCCTGTTACTGCGCCGAAAGTGACCGAGCCTGCTGTTCCTGCCGTTCCCGATAAGATATCCATAGGCGGAAAAAGCTATAAGACAAGTATGACGGGCACTCTTGATCTCAGCGGAAAGAATCTTAAAAACAGCGATATAGCAGATCTGAAATATATGACTGATCTGAGCGAGATAATCCTCAGCAATAATATGCTTACAGATCTTTCGGCGCTGAGCGGACTTACAAAGCTTGAAAAGCTGACCTTCCACAACAACCATGTAAGCAACCTGTCATTTACGGCAAATATGAAAAGCCTTAAGAACATAGGTGCTGAAAACAACGGTATTACAAGCGTTTCCGATCTGTCACAGCTTACAAAGCTGGAAGAACTATGGTTTGCCGGAAACGGCATAAAGGATATTTCGCCATTGGAGAACTGCGTCAATATGAAAAAGCTCAGCCTTACGAACAATCCCATAGGCGATATTTCAGCACTTTACGGAATGAAAAAGCTTACGGAGGTTCAGCTGGGAAACTGCGATATAGACAACATAAATGCTCTGAGCAACTGCAAAATGCTCGAGATCGTTTATGTTTATGACAACAACATTACCGATCTTACGCCCCTTGCGAGCTGCAAAAAACTTGCTCAGCTGTATGCTTTTAATAACAGGCTGAACGGTGATCTGGACGCACTGAAGGGTCTTACCATTCTTGAGTATCTGGAGATCGGAAATAACGGCTACAGCGGGTTCAACAAAATGAATGAATTTTTCAGCACCGAGATATACACCGATGATGACGGATTTCAATATGTATATAGTTACTGATATATGAAAAGCTTCTGCGGTATGGTCAGGTCATACCGCAGAAGCTTTTTCAGTATCTGATGATCTCATAGCTCATATCCTCAGTGTTATCGGATATGACTGTGCTTTCGGGAAGATAAAGGGTGAATACACATTCCCGCCTTGCTTTTGTTTCGTTCACCCAGACATAGTCCTGCATAGGACAGTTATGGAATGCAAAGGCGCTTATGACCTCGACCCCCTCACTGACAGTGACCTTCTCAAGCGATCTTATGCCCGAAAATGCGTCGTGTTCTATCTTCTTTACGGTGGAGGGTATGATTTTTTCCACAGTGGACATATCCTCTTCAATGTTGGGCGGAAGATAGCTCATATATGGTCCGTCATCCTCCGAATAGGGCTTGCCGTTAAAGGTATAGGGCTTTATCACCTTAACGCCTGCGGGTATATTGAAGGACCGCAGATTGCACAGCATAAATGCCCCCTCTCCAAGATATTCCACAGTATCGGGCATAATTATCTTTTCAAGCCTTGCGTTTCCCGCAAAGCATTGGTCACCGATGTACCTTACTTTTTCGCCCATATTGACCGTGCGCAGCTTTTCACAGCTCATAAAGGCTTCCATGCCGATATATTCCACATTTTTTCCAAGGCTTGCCGTTTCAAGAGAGGAGCACATCAGAAATGCGGAGGGCTGTATCACCTTTACGCTGTCGGGTATGGTCACGCTTGTGATCTTTTTAAAGGCAAAAGCACTGTCGGCTATTTCTGTTACTGGCAGACCGTCAATTTCATTGGGAATGACTGCCTCTGTATCATTTCCCTCATAGCTTGTTATTACGATATGGTCGGCGTAAATGTCATACCCAAACAGAAAGCCCTCGCTTATGTCCGAGCCTGTATATCCCTCGTCGGAAGAAGCATATTCTGCTTCAAGGGACAGCCGAAGCTCTTCTGTGCCGTAATCATAATCGGGGTCTGTATCATTTTCCGAAACATCTGATGTATCGGAAATGAGCTTGCTCTCTGACGTTACAAATGAGGTTTCCGTCAGCTCTGACGGTTCATTTTCAGGGACATCGGCTTCGGAAAATACGGTTTGCTCATCGGTAATGGGAGCAGTAAATGTCTGTTCGGTCTCTGTGATAACGGGAGCGGAGGTCTCGGCAGAACTTTCTGCAGTTTCCTGCACGTAAACCGCTGCCGTTTCAAAAGACTCCGCTGCAGAAGGCTCAGTTATACTATTTTGTGAAATGCACACAGCCGTGACCACAATGGCTGCTGCCGCAATAACAGCGCATATTTTTGAGGGCTGTGAGATTTTTAAAAGAAATTCTATCTGCTTACAGCTTTTAAATCTTTTATCGGGGTCAAAGCTTGTACAGCGGGATATGATATACCCCACGGGAAAACGTTCCCTGTTTTCAAAAACAAGTCTCAGGGTCTGCCCCAGCGCAAAAATATCCGTCCTGAAATCCGTCTGGGCATAGCCGTACTGCTCGGGGGCGGCAAAGCCTTCGGTGCCGAGACAAACGGTGTCCTTGTCCATTTCCTCCTTGAAAAGTCTGGCGGAGCTCATATCAACTATTTTAAGGCAGCCGCTCCCGTCAAGCATAATGTTTGAGGGCTTGATATCACGGTGTATTATGCCCAGCATATGCAGTCCGTCTACCGCTCTGCAAAGCTGCACCGCTGCCCGAACAGCTTCCTTATAGGATAAGGACAGCTCCTGCAATGTCTTTCCCTCGATGTATTCCTCAAATATTTCAAGGGATTTCTGCCCCTGTTCATTTTCGGATATCACGTTGATTTCGTATATCTTCGGGATATATCTGCATTCGGCGGCTTTCAGCTTTTCATATACCTTCGGGTCGGAGCATAATTCCTTGCATACAGCCCTGCCGCCATCAGACCTCTCACAGAGCCATACTATGCTCTGCCGAGACTTATGTATAACAGAAATTTTCTTGTACATAGGCTTGCCGTCCCTGTTTACAAAGTTTACTTTAATGATATTATACCACAGCACAGGGGTGAAGTCAATCCGAAGAAAATACTTGACAATTCCGTCACGGCGTGCTATAATAAATAAAATCTTTCTTTCGGGGAAGAAAAAATGAAAGGAGCTGTTTTTGATGACTGTTATATTTGAGGCGGCAGCTTATTAACCGAATATCGGGGCTGAAAATTTTCTGAGGGGCTTTATGCCTTTGATTTTCTGCGCCCAAATGAGCCTTTTCGTGAGTAAGAAAAATTTCTGCACACCAAAGGGGTGTGTATTTTTTTACCATTTTGCGAAAAATGCCGCCGTGAAAGGAGATGTTGTACTATGAAAAAAATTTACGAAGCAGCAAGCATTAAACATTACGGAGGTAATACAAATGAATTTTACAACAGATATGAGAGACTACGGATATAAGGGCAGCAAAATTATCGACGAAAAGCACATTCCCGCAAGGATAACCGCCGTTCACAGGGAACGCTTTGAAGCGGTATGCGGCTACGGACAGGTAAGCGCAAGGATAAAAACGGGAGCCTACAAGGACGGCTTGACCGAATATCCCACAGCAGGAGATTTTGTCTCCATCGAATATAATCCCATCGGCGACAGCCTTATTGCCGATACCCTGCCCAGAAGCTCGTTTTTCTCACGCAAGGACCCCACCCCGGGACGTGGAGAACAGGCGGTGGCAGCCAATTTTGACTATGTTTTTATTATGCAGTCCTTAAATCACGACCTTAATCTCAGGCGTATGGAACGATATCTGACCCTTTCGTGGCAGTCGGGAGCAATACCCGTGATACTGCTTACAAAGGCGGATATTTCGGATAATATAAGCGGTGCCGTACGGGATATCTCAAAAGCGGCTGCGGGAGCGGATATCATTCCCGTAAGCTCGAAAACCGGCTATGGTCTTGACAGGCTGGGGGATTATATATGCCCCCGAAAGACCGCTGTGTTCCTCGGCTCCTCGGGAGTGGGAAAATCCAGCCTTGTAAATGCTCTTGCAGGTGAGGAGATAATGAACGTGAACGGCATAAGAGAGGACGACAGCAAGGGCAGGCACACCACCACCCACCGCCAGCTTGTGCTTCTCAAAAGCGGAGCTATGATAATCGACACTCCGGGTATGAGAGAGCTTGGAATGTGGGACGCCGCCGAGGGCATTTCCACAGCCTTTGAAGATGTGGAGAAGCTTGCCTCTATGTGCAGATTTTCCGACTGCCGCCACGAGAATGAGCCGGGCTGTGCGGTAAGGGCAGCTATTGAACGGGGAGAGCTTTCCGAGGAACGTCTTCTGAGCTACAAAAAGCTTGCTTCCGAATCGGAATCCAATGACAAGCAGGATATGCTCAGAAAAAAGCGTGAGAAGTTCAAGGACATTGCTCTCCAAAACAAAAACCGCCGAAAGACCGAAAGGCGTTTCGGCGGGAAGAATGAGTACAGATAAGGGCAGAGCTTCCTTCTTTTAACAATAATAAAAATTACCCATAGCTGTTGACAAATCCGCTGTTTGGCTGTATAATAAATACAGTAAATGTAATAGCTTGAACAGGCTAAAATACGCAATATATTCTAAAGCCTTGCTTTTTGCAAGGCTTTTTTGGTATAACCTTCCCGTCAAGCACATTCACGAAAGGGCGTAAGCAAGAACATGGAAAACCCCTTCCCCTATACCGATACCAACAAACGCTACCACACCCAGAGCTATTATCTGAAAAATAGATTTGGCTGCAAGGTGATGAAAATATCCTTAAACTGCGGCTTTACCTGCCCGAATATCGACGGCACAAAGGGCGTTGGCGGCTGTACCTACTGCCTTGAGGGCAGCGGCGAATTTGCAGGCTCTCCCTGTATGACCGTTACCGAACAGTTTGAAGCGGTGAAGCAGGCAATGAACAGAAAATGGAGCGAGGGGCTTTACATTCCCTATTTTCAGGCAGGCACCAACACCTACGGCTCTGCCGAAAAAATTCGCTCTATGACCGAGGAGGCGCTGGGGCTTGAAAATGTTGTTGGCATTGCCATATCCACCCGTCCCGACTGCATTTCGGACAGCGTGCTTGATATACTGAGCGATTTAAATGACCGCACCTATCTTACGGTGGAGCTGGGGCTTCAGACCGTTCACGACGCAACAGCCGCAAGGATAAACCGATGTCACACCTACGGGGACTTCCTCGGCTGCTGCGAAAGGCTTTTTAAAAGAAATATCAATGTCTGCGTTCATCTTATAAACGGACTGCCGGGGGAAAGCTTCGATATGATGCTCACATCTGCCCGTGAGATGTCCCGCCTGCCCCTTCACAGCATAAAGCTTCATCTTCTGCATATACTCAAGGGGACGGTCATGGGAGAGCAGTATCTCAGGGGAGAGATAACTCCTCTTACTCTTGAGGAATACGTTCATATCGTCTGCGAGCAGATAAAGCTTTTCCCCCCCGAGCTGATAATACAGCGTGTAACGGGAGACGGCGGACGGGACGTGCTTCTTGCGCCCGAATGGAGCCTTAAAAAATTTACGGTAATGAACGAGATAGACAAGACCTTTGCCCGTGAGGGAAGCTATCAGGGAATAAACTACCGAAAATAAAGGAGAATTTCTGTGGAAAAGGAATACAAGGGAACGCTTTTCAAGCTATTGATGACCCTTTCGTTTTTATCGGGGGCAATTGCCTTCTTTTTCGCTCTTATGTATGCGCCGGAGCCGCTTTGCAAGGTTGGCTTCGGGGTGATGATGCTTTTTTCTCTCCTGTGCGCTGTGGGGATAAATGGGTTGGACGCATCGGCGGCGGCTTATTTCAGATTTTCCACAAAGCTTGCGGTGGTGGTGTTCCCCCTTTCGGTAAACGGCGGTTCACTGGCTGCGGCTATACTGCTTATGAAGGATAAAGGCATGGCGGCAGTGATAACGCTCATTGCCGCCTGCGCCCTGTCGGTCATATCCTCCTCGGTGCTGGTGAGGAGATATATGGAGGACGATTTCTGATACCAAATAACAAATGCTCTCCCTGTGCAGTCGGGGAGAGCATTTTTCATATGTTATGATAAATTGTCACTAAGTTTCAGAATGGGATCACCCTTTGCAATGCTGTGATCGACATAACCATCGCTCTGTCTCATATCAAAATACAGCCCGTCAAGGCGGTCGCTGTCGGCAATAAAGGCAAGGCGTATCTTAACGCTTTCATCGGGAGCGATACTCACGCTGTTTTTGTCGCATTTGCCCGAAGCGGCATAATAGCTGAATGGTGAATCGTCCGTATCAAGACGATCGGTAACGGTATAGCTGTAGAAACAGTCATCATAATGAGAAGGGCTTTCCGTTTTTCCGTCTGACACAAGGAACATTTTGGGGCATATCCACAATCCACGTTCGGTTTCCGAGGTATTTCTGCCCGTAAGCTCCATTACAATTACCTTTCGTGTAACGGCTTCACGGCTTATCTCGCTGTCAAGGGAGTTTATTCCGTCTCCGTATTTTATAAGAATACGTTCATCGGAAATAATGCCGTTTTCATCAAGATATCTGCTGTAGTCCTCGGGTCTGCCGATGCAGTCGGTGTCAATGCCTTCAAAATTATCCTGCACCGTAATGCCGTCAAGGGTCACTTCTAAGCCGTCTCCCCAGTCAAAGGTATCTCCCACAGAGCAGAGGTCCATTTTGGTAATATCGGCGCTTTCCTCATTTGCAGGAGAGTTAGCGGGAGCATAGGACACCTCTGCAGGTCTCCATATGCCTGCGGTCTCGGTTTCTGAGGGAACAAGCGAAAGCCCGTCAGCTATCTTTTTAATTTCCTCGGTGTCAAAGCCGTTTGCGTAAATAAGCGCCGCATAGCTTGTGTCGGGGAAGAACACCCACAGTTGGTCATAGCCCCTGTCACGCCCAATTATATGAGCTTCTGCGCCGTTTTTTGCGGTAAAGGACTGCTCTGCGGTGGCGTAGCGCACAGACTCGTGAAAGCTTTCGGGATCATTTATCCTGTAAAAACAGGGTGTGATACCCTTTTCGCCCTCGGGGTCGGTGATGTCCTTGTATTTCCCTGCATAGGGACCATTCTCGTTATAGACCATTCCTTCGGGTACATAGCCGATATTCAGAGACATAAACTTATTTTCGCTTTCGACAGCTTCCGACTGTATAACGTGAAGCTCTACCTCGTATTCCGCTGTGCGTTCAAGATATGAGCGGTAAAGCCTGTCAGCGGCAACAGCGGCGGCGGGTATCATAAGAGCGGCTGCAACGGAGAATGTTATAACGGCAGATAATTTTATATTCTTTCTTTTCCTTCCCGCAGAAGCGATGACCGCCGCTCTGCGCCGTTTGTAGCTTTCGGAAAAAACGGGGTCGGGAGCCTTCTCGGAGAAGGCGTATTCCACTATCTCCTCCCATTCCTTTTCTGTGTAGGGTCCATTGTTCATATTATCACCTATCCTTTAAATTCGTAATAATGTTTTTTCTTGCACGTTCAAAGCGTTTTCTTGCGGCGGCTTCGGATATGGACAGCTTTCCTGCTATCTCCTTATATGAAGCGCCTGTTTCTCCTCTGAGACGGACAATCTCCCTGTCCTCGGAGCTGAGCTTACAAAGCTCATTATCAAGCAGTTCTCTTGTTTCACCCGAGGATATTTCGGAAAGTGTGCCGCCCTTGTCGGATATAGCTTCGTTAAGCTCGGTAATTTTTTCACGCTGATTTTTTCTGTATCTGCTTATGGCGGCATTTTTCACCGTCTTTATCACATACTGCCTTGTCTCGGGGCTTTCGGGAGCGGAAAGCTTGTCAATATGAGCGATAAGCCTGCAGAAGGAGTCCGAAACTGCGTCCTCCGCCTGATGATGATCTTTCAGCACCGCATAGGCTATGTGATACATAGGTCTTTCGTACAGTCTGTAAAGCTCTGCGGCTTTTTCCCCTGCATCCGTCATTTTTCTGACCTTCAAGTAAGTTCACCTCTTTGTTTTTTGAAACGTTTCATATAATATAACGCTTTCCTCGGTACATTTGTGACATAATATCAAAAAAATCCCGGGACACTTTGCAATGTGTCCCGGGATAATGTCAACCGTGAATAAGTCTCGCAGTTTCCTCGTCGCAGAGACCCGTTATCACGATATTCATATTTTTTCTGTAATCTCCCAGATCGTATTCAATGCCCTCCTCGGTAACAACAAGGGGACGAAGGGGCTGATCGTTGTTGTTTTTCATAACCGTTGCAATTTCGCCGTTTGAGAGCTTGACCCTTGAGCCTGTGGGGAAGGGTGCTACCTTTCTCAGGAACGCATTGACCACATTTTCGTCAAAGTGGCTGTACATTCCGCCCATAATAAACTCAATGGCTTCATTTGGCGGCGCAGGGATACGGTAGGGGCGGTTGGAGGTAAGTGCATCATACACGTCCGCCACAGCTAAGATTCGTGCATACTCGTGTATCTCCTCGCCTTTGAGCTTCATAGGATAGCCCGAGCCGTCCCACCTTTCGTGATGACCGATAATGCCCAGACAGCAGTCCTCGGACACAAGCTTTCTCGCCTTCAGATGCTCTGCCGCATATATGGGGTGCAGCCTTACCACGTTGTATTCCTCGTCGGTGAGCCTGCCCTTTTTGTTTATTATCTCAATGGGAACGGAAACCTTGCCGATATCGTGAAGCAGACCCGCAACCCCCAGCTCGTCAAGCTTTTTGCGGTCATAGCCCATCTCAAGCCCGATAGCAATAGCCATAATAGCCACGCTGAGGCTGTGATGATAGGTGTAATCGTCATACATCTTGATGTCTGCGATATTTATAAGTATGTCCTTTTTGGAGGCAAGCTCGTCAATAAGCTGCTCGGTGGTGTCGCCGATAGCGTCGATATCGCTCTGGGTAACGCCCTTGCTGCTGTCCATAAAATTATCCGCAAGGCTGTGGATATTGCTTATGGCATTTTCCTTTATCTGGCTGTTGATGGAGGAAATTACTCTTGCTTCGCTGCTGCGGGTGTCGATAAAGGCACCTGCCACAACGCGGCTCATACGCATCTGCGTGATGTTCATATCGGTGAGCTTTGAGCCCGATCTCAGAGTGACCACCGCTCCTGCCGAAGCGTCAAAAAATGTGATCTCTCTCGCTATGCACATTCCCGGTGCAAGCTCGTTGGTCCTCAGGTAAACCAGACAGATTTCCTCCCTTCATACATATTGACAAGCCGCATATTACAGCCTGTCCCCGCATATTTATTTATCAGCGTGAAATGTCCTATACTGATTTTGCGGTAAACATTACTGCTTGAGCTGAGCAAGACATTCGCTGCAGATGCATCTGTCCTTGAAGGTAAGGAGATTTTCGGCACAGCCGCAGAAAACACAGCTTTCTCCTGCCTTTTTGATGATGATACTGTCATTATCGGCGTATATCTCCACCGAGTCTCTGTTTTCAATGTTCAGATTTCTTCTCATTTCTATGGGGATAACGACTCTTCCCAGTGCGTCAAGCTGTCTTGTTATAGCAGATGATCTCATAAACGGTCTCCTTTTTTTCAGTCTGTAAAGCGGTAAGGTTTACGCTTAACAAATCTTTGCAATTTTTGTATAAAAATATTTATAACATATTATACCAATTTAATTAAAATATTACAAGAAGAAATGATGAACATTTTATTAACAATACATAAAAGAGGGGGATAAAGCTTGCTCACTTTTATTTTTTCACTGCTGATAATCATATCCATTATCGCAGGAGCGGCAACGGGAAACCTCCGAGAGCTTACAGAGGCGGTTTTAAACGAGCCTGTGAACGCTGTGGAGCTGTGCATATATCTCTGCGGAGGAATGTGCTTCTGGGGGGGACTTATGCGTGTTGCAGAAAAGTCGGGGCTTACGGAAGGGCTTGCAAAGCTGTTCGCCCTGATACTGGGTGGGCTTTTTAAGGACATAGACAAGCAGGGACGGGCATTCAAGGCAATATGTATGAACATAACCGCCAATCTTTTAGGTCTTGGAAATGCCGCCACGCCCTTCGGAATAGAAGCAATGAAAGCCCTTGCCGAGGAAGAGGGTGCAGGGGACACCGCCACGCCCTCAATGGTGATATTTACCGTCATAAACACCGCCTCACTGACGCTGATACCATCTACCGCCCTGTCTCTCAGAATGAAATACGGTTCAGCCGATCCCATTGAGATAGTCCCTGCCGTGTGGATAACCTCAGCCGCCGCCCTTGCGGTCTCGGTAACTCTGGCAGTATTGCCCCTTTCGGGAAAAAGGAAAAGGGGGAAAAAGCTATGACCGCCGCCGCTGCTGTAATACCTCTTATCATAGTTATCATCATTGCTCACGGGCTGTATAAAAAAGTGGACGTTTTCTCGGAATTTGCAGAGGGGGCAAAGGAAAATCTGAAAACCTGCGCCGAGCTTCTGCCCACGCTCATTGCCCTGATAACCGCTGTGGGGTTGTTCAGGGCTTCCGGAGCGCAGGAGCTGATAACAGACTTTCTTTCGGGATTTTTTGACAGGATAGGCTTTCCTGCGGAGTGTCTGCCCCTTGCCCTTATCCGTCCCGTTTCGGGCAGCGGAGCGCTTGCGGTGTATGAGTCGCTTTTAGAGGAAAACGGTCCGGACAGCTTTGCGGGCAGGGTGGCGAGCGTGATGCTGGGCTCAACCGAGACTACATTTTACACCCTTGCGGTATATTACGGAGCCGTCAGGATAAAAAACACCCGTCACACCCTTGCGGCATCACTTGCGGGGGATATGACAGGGTTTATTGTAAGCGTTCTAACGGTGAATATTTTCTTTGAACAAATATGAACATACTGTAAATTTTGACTTTTGGCATTTTATTCTGTTGACAAGTGAGCTTTGTTTTGGTATAATAATTAAGCATTGTGTATGAAAGCACATTGTTTGAGCCATTAGCTCAGTCGGCAGAGCATTTGACTTTTAATCAAAGGGTCTGGGGTTCAAATCCCCAATGGCTCACCAGAAACCGTCGGTCTTTTTTGAGACTGACGGTTTTTTTATTTATTCTGTTTTATCCACAAAAAACCGCCTTGACTCCTCAGGGCGGTCTATCATTATGCAGGATTTTTACGGGAGGGGTCAGCTTTGGTTTTCTCTTCGTATTTCTTTTTTAAAAGGGCTTCCATTTTTTTTATTTCGTCTGCCTTTACTGTATCAAGTTTTCCGAAATTATTGTTTTTCATAGTCAGACCTCCTTACATAGAAATTATTCCGCATTTTTTACATACCTTTAAAAAACGTTTAACGACTTCGGCGTCATTTTCCTCGTCTAAAACATCAATGCTGTAATCGCTTCTTATTTGGATAAGAGCTTCATAAGCGTACTCAAAGCTGTAGTTTTCGGACTTGTACAAAATGTGTACATCGCCTGTGTTTGTTACTACAGTTATTCCCCCGATATTATCGTGCATCAGAAACACGCCGAGATCCGTATAGGAAAAGCTTTTTGTGCTTGGGTGATTATGGAGAAGATACAATTCTTTTTCAGAGCTTCTGTTAAGCATTTCAAATGCAAACGGGTTCGCAAATATGTCAACGCTTGCTTCGTCGCCAAACTGAACTTCGTAATTTAATGTTTTAGTGTTGAAAAGAAAGGCAACCTCATTGCTGTCATTTTCGTTCATTGATCTGCGTAACAATTCTTTGTGCAATTCGTTTAATTTTGAGTTTTGTTCCTCTGAAAAGTGAGGAATGGCTTGAGTATCAGCTTTTGAAATGGCAATATCTGTAATTTCTATTTTTTATCACGTGTTTTAGCCTGCTGCAAAATTTCCCACTCCTTATATTTATTATACCATTTTCACCACCTTTGTCAAGCGGTTTTATGAGTATTTCCCCTGTCACCGTCAATGAAAGCTTTGCTTTATCAAACTGCCACAAAAGTGCATATAAAAGAAGCGAAAATCTATTGAAATCCCGCAGATAATGATGTATAATCATATCATCAGGTAACAAAAAAACTATCGGGAAAGGACGGTAATAAAAATGGCTATTTTAGTAACAGGCGGAGCAGGCTATATCGGTTCCCACACCTGCGTGGAGCTTCTGAATGCAGGGGAGGACATCGTAGTCCTCGATAATCTTTCCAACTCAAAGGAAAGAGCGGTGGAGATAATCAAGGAGCTTACGGGCAAGGATTTTAAATTCTACAAAGCCGATCTTCTTGACAGAGAAGCTGTGGAAAAGGTCTTTGAGGAGAATGACATTGACTCGGTCATTCATTTTGCAGGTCTCAAGGCGGTGGGCGAGTCGGTGAGAAAGCCCATTGAATATTACCACAACAACATCACAGGCACCCTTATCCTCTGTGATGTTATGAGAAACCACGGCTGCAAGAGGATCGTTTTCAGCTCCTCCGCAACGGTTTACGGCTCACCCAAGTCCGTGCCTATCAGAGAGGACTTCCCTCTTTCCACCACCAACCCCTACGGCTCCACAAAGCTTATGATAGAGGGCATTCTGCAGGATATCTGCAAGTCGGACAGTGAGTGGAGCGTGGCTCTGCTCAGATACTTCAACCCCATCGGCGCCCACAAGAGCGGAAAGCTGGGCGAAAATCCCAACGGAATCCCCAACAATCTTATGCCCTACATTCAGCAGGTGGCAGTGGGCAAGCTTCCCTGTCTGGGAGTTTTCGGAAACGATTATCCCACTCACGACGGCACAGGCGTAAGAGACTATATCCATGTTGTAGATCTTGCTCTCGGTCATCTCAAGGCTATAAGCAAGGTAAGAAATATGACAGGCGTGGGTATCTGGAACCTTGGCACAGGCAAGGGCTACTCCGTACTTGACGTGGTGAACGCATTTATTAAGGCGAGCGGCGTTAATATCCCCTATGAGATAAAGGAGCGCAGAGCGGGCGATATTGCCGAGTGCTACGCAGACCCGGCAAAGGCTTTAAACGAGCTTGGCTGGAAGGCGGAGCGTGACATAAACGAAATGTGCGAGGACAGCTGGAGATTTATCAAGAATAATCCCGAGGGACTTTAATTAACAAAGCAGGACTTTACGGAAGATCATATCCCGTAAAGTCCTGCTGTTTTTTATGTTAGCTTTATTCGTTTGCCGAAAGTCTTTCCTCGATAAGCCTGCCCACCTCATTTTCGGGTATCCCGAGAACAGCGGAAAATTCCGCGCTTATCTGCCTGCAGGCGGCGGAAAGAGCCTTTTCGTCACAGGCGATAAGCTCCTTGCCCTCTGCATTGCGGCGGCTTTTTTCCTCAAGCAGCTCTCTTATCATTCCTATGATAAGGGAGCTGTCGCCGCTTTTAACGGTCTGACTGAGTATTGCCTTGCGCCTGTTCTTGTCGCTGTCGGTGAGAGCCCTTTCACGAGTGCTGTTGTCAATGGCGGCGTATATCTCCTCTCTTGTCATCAGAGGGCGCACTCTGTCCTCTATCCTGTCCGCAGGAACGTAATAGCAGGAAGCAGGCGCATTCTCGGGGATAAGGCGAAGATATTCCTCACGGTGAACGCCGTCAAAGCATTTCGTGCAAAGCTCGTCTGTCCTGCAAAGCTCTCTGCCGTCATAGATGACCCGCTGTCCTTTTTCAAAGCTCATACCCCATCGCCTCCGCCGTCTTTCCACGGGCGTTTTCCGCCGTAATATTTCTTTGCTATCCTCGACTGCTCCTCCTCCGAAAGCAGGGACAGACGGGATTTCCAGCCGCTCAGGTCGGTGATGTGTTCCCCGGGAGAGAAAAATGTGCATTTTTCACCTGTGCAGCGCGGAAAGCTCAGCCGCTCACAGCCGCCCTTTTCATTTAAAAAGCGGCAGTCGGGCAGGCTGAGCATTTCCTCATCTCCTATAGGAGAATGTTTTCTCATAAGCCGTCCTCCAAATCAGTCAAAGTAATCTCCTACGTCGTACTGATTGTACTGCTTTTTGATGCGGGTAATAAATCCGTCGTTTTTCGGCTCGGCGCTTATAATGCGGAATTTTACGCCCTTGCGCTCAAGCTGTCCCTTGAAGGCTTCAAATTCTTCCTCTGTTTCAAATTTTATAGTCTGCTCAAGGCAGGCGGTGATTATTCTTTTCATTTAATTGACCATCTTTCCGAGAGACATTTCTCTCAAATTTATAATATAATTTTATCATATCAAAAAAATTTTTTCAAAGGCGATTTTACACAAAAAAATACGCTTCATATACGGCAAAAAACGCATAGGCAAGGCTCAAAATAAAAATGCTCGGATAACTGCCGTTACCGAGCTGTATGGTTATTTTCAAAAGCAAACTATAGAACGGGTGGCTGCAGGCTCAGCCTTCAAGGTTCAAAGTAAAAATCAAAAATTTCTGCCGTTACCGAGCCGTATGGTTATTTTCCAAATAAATTATAGAACGAGTGGCTGCAGGCTCAGCCTGCCTGCCTGCAAATAAAAAAGCGTCCGCTGCAAGGACGCTTGAAATAAGGAAAATTAAATTATATATTACTCCACAAGGAGGGTGGAGGAGATATTGGGCGCCGCCCATATTTTTCGGAAGGCGGATATTCCTGCATACCTTCCGCACTATGGACAGCATTTAAAAAAATATGTTGATATCCTATTGTTTCAGAGATCAAACTAAGCTGCAGCGCTTGCAATGCAGGGGGCGTTATACGCTGCATTTTCCGGAATGACCGCCGCACAGGGGTGAAGGCGGCGGCATACCGTATCATAAAAGGAGAGATGGATATAAGGGGTTCTGTCGGATACGGGATATGGGGGATATCCCGTATCATTCCCTTATCGTGATTACATTATAACCGACGAATGTGATAAGAATATGAAAGGAAAGGGAAAAGGAGAAAAAATTACCTTATCCTTTCTTTGATATCATTATATCCCCGCAGCAATGTAAAAAGCTGTCGGAACAGGAAGGGATACAAAAAAATTCCGCCCATCTTTTAAGATGAACGGAAATCTGCATTACTTCTTTTCATCGGCGACCTCAACAGCGGTCTTGTTGGCAAGCTCCTTGATCTTTACGCTGTAATATGTACCGAAATAATCCTCAACGCCGTCAACTGTGTCATAGGTAAGCTGCATCGTAAGAGTTACCTCAAAGCTTGAGAGGGTCATTACCGTAACATTGTCGAGGGTGAGGTCAACGCCCTCTGTGCCTGTTACCGTTGATACCACCGCTTCCTCGGCAGGAGCGTACTTGGCGATAAGAGCCGCCTTTTTATATTTGTAATACTCCTCGGCGGTCTTTCTGTCCAGCTTGCAGGGGACTTCCTCCATATAGGCGGTAAGGTAATTCTCCCCGTCGGACTCGCTGTACTTGAAGGTGTAGGTGATAAGGGAGTCATCTGCATAGAAGAACTGACTGTCAGCAGGTATTCGGTCCTTTATCTCCATAAGGTCGGTGTCGGTGCTGACGCACCATATCTCGGTATCGCTGTCGTAATAAAGCTCCGTACCCGAATTAAGGGCGATTATTTTCTTCATAGGCATTCCGAGCCTTACCTTGCTGAGTACACCCGTGTAGGTATCGGTGGGAGCCTCCTCCTTTTTGCAGCCGCAGAATATGGAGAGTGCGGACAGTATCACAAGCAGCATTGCTGTTATCTTTTTCATATCGTTACAACCTCACATATGTAAAATTGATGACTATATATATAATAATATAAATCTCGGCAATTGTCAAGGAATTTTTATAGTGATTTTACAAATCTGTGCAGATATATTTCCGAATAATTTTCCGCTGCTCTTGATTATCGCGGAAAAATGTGGTATAATAACAATATTACGATCATAAAGGTGGCATTGTCATTATGAAGGGCTACAGAATAAGTATCCTCCGCCACGGCAAAACATCGGCGAATGAGGAAGGAATATACATCGGAAAGACAGACCTCCCCCTGTCGGAAGCGGGCAAGGAGGAGCTGAGAGAGCTTTACGAAACACATGAATATCCCAAGGTGCAGAAGGTCTACACCAGCCCTCTTGAAAGAGCGGTGCAGTCGGCGGAGATACTCTTTCCCGACAGGGAGATAGAAGAGGTGGACGATCTTCGTGAAATGGATTTCGGAATTTTTGAGGGCATAAGAGCCGAGGAGCTTTTAGAGCTTGATACTTACAAAAAATGGCTGAAGGGCGGTCTTGACAACCCTCCTCCGGGCGGCGAGAGCCTTCGGAATATGATGGTGCGCTGCTACACTGCACTTAACGGCATTATCCTCGATATGATGGAAAACAATATTACCCACTCGGGAATTATGACCCATTCGGGTATACTTATGAATATGATGTCCTGCTTCGGGCTGCCCAAAATGAAGCCTATGCAGTTTGCCTGCCCCAGAGGACATGGCTACGAGATAATGGTAACGGCTCAGATGTGGCAGCAGGGCTACTGCTTTGAGATACTGGGCAAGATACCCGGATATCAGGCTGTGGGCTACAATGACGCAGGAGAAGCCCTGTTCGATTACGGTGACGGCTCCGATGAGGGCTATGACGACGGCTATGAGGACGAGAGAGATTAAGATAATGGCAAGGGAGCTTCTGAGAGGCTGCTTTGCCGAGTCTGCTTTTATAAGTATGCTGAATATCGGGCTTTTTCTTATGACCTACCTGCTTATTATCCTTGCGGGACGGTTGACCGGGGCGCATACCTCCGAGTCTCTTTTTCCCGTTTTCAGCTCATGCCCGCCTTTGTTTATCATATTTGTATGCGTGATACTTCTGGCGGCGTATATCCTGTCCGCACCCATATATTACGGCTCAAAGTGGTTCTTCTGGCAGGCAGCGGCAGGAAATACCATGCCTGCTTCCTCGGTATTTGCAGGCTACAGCTCCCCCGAGCAGTTCAAGCTGTGCATAAAGCTCAGAGTGCTTTCGGATATCCGCAGGCTGCCCTATATCCTTATATTCAGCACGGCGGCTGTGGTGGAAGCTGTTCTTGCACAGCGTATGCTTTCCCGGGGAGCAGGCAGCGGCACCACATTTCTTATATACGCAGGTCTGGTGGTTGTGTCTGTGGGCGTGGTATATATGTGCTTCTGTGCGGGACTGAGATGCGTTCCTGTGGGATTTCTCCTTGCCGACGATCCCGACGCTGTTGTTTCCAACATTTTCGAGCTGAGCGAACAGGTGGTCAAAAGGAATGCAGGCCGCCTTATGAAGCTGTACATATCCTTTATAGGCTGGTTTCTTGCCTGTCTGCCTGCATTTCCCATTATGATACTTATTCCCTATTTCAACGTTTCACTGGCTGTTCTGCTCAGAGACTGCATTGAAGGGTCTCAGGAAAAGGCAAGGGCTGATGTAAAGGAAGAAGTTACGGTCTGATGACCGTTTGAAAAATTACAGGAGGAATGTTTATGTGTACCGCAGCGACCTATACTACCGACAGCCTTTACTTCGGAAGGACTCTCGATTATGAATTTTCATACGGTGACGCCGTTACAGTTATGCCGAGAAATTATCCCGTTAAATTCCGTCACCTTCCCGAGATGACAGGACACTTTGCTCTTATCGGAATGGCTTGCTCAGCCTTTGAATATCCTCTTTTCTATGACGCTATGAACGAGAAGGGGCTTTGTATGGCAGGGCTTAATTTCGTTAAAAGCGCAGATTACAAGGAGCCTTTGAGCGATAAGGTCAACATAGCTCAGTTTGAGTTTATCCCATATATTCTGGGACAGTGTGCCACGGTAAAGGAGGCAAGGGAGAAGCTTGCGGATATAAATATAACAAGCGACCAATATGCTCCCGACCTTCCCGCTGCAAAGCTCCACTGGATAATTGCCGACAAGGAGGAAGCTGTTACGGTGGAGTCGGTGAAGGAGGGCGTGAAGATATATGACAACCCCGTTGGCGTGCTTGCAAACGAGCCTGCCTTTGATATTCAGATGTTTAATCTGAATAATTATATGTCTTTGTCGCCAAAAAATCCCGAAAACAGCTTTTCGGACAGGCTTTCTCTTAACGCATACAGCCGCGGTATGGGCGGAATGGGTCTCCCCGGCGACCTTTCCTCAATGTCAAGATTTGTAAGGGCGGCATACACGAAAATGAACTCCCTTTCGGGCAGCTCGGAAAATGAGAGTGTCAGCCAGTTTTTCCACATCTTAAACTCTGTTGACCAGCAGAGAGGCTGCTGTATGGTGGACGAGGGAAAGTATGAGATAACCCTTTACACCTCCTGCTGCAGTGCCGACAAGGGGATTTACTACTACACCACCTACGAAAATCATCAGATAACCGCTGTTGATATGAACAGGGAAGACCTTGACGGCAGAGTTCCTGTAAAATATCCCCTCATTACGGGAGAGCAGATAAAAATTCAGAACGCAGGCTGAGCCTGCAGCCGCTCGTTCTGTAATTTATTCGGGCGGCAGACTGTCGGCTCGGTAACGGTGCAAATAAGCTACCCAGAAAAATTATTATGCGTTAATGCGTTTTGCCCTTTTGGGCAGAAAATTTGCATTAACGCTTCTTTTTGCCTGCATTATTTACGTAATATTAACAAACCTTGCCCGATTTTATGTTATTATAATTTTATATATGTTTTTTATTTTATAAATTGAAAGGATTGTGAGAAATGGGATTTTTTGCAAATGTAGATGTTCCTGTGCTCATCGCGTTCCTGCTCTATCTTGCGGGTATGCTGGCAATAGGCTTTTACTTTTCAAACAAGTCAAAGAAAATGAGCGACTACTTCCTTGCGGGAAGAAAGCTTGGCGGCTGGGTAACGGCTATGTCCGCTCAGGCTTCGGATATGAGCGGCTGGCTGCTTATGGGTCTCCCCGGAGCGGCGTATGCAACGGGTATGGGCAATTACTGGATAGCCATCGGTCTTGCTGTGGGCACTATTCTTAACTGGGCGTTCGTTGCAAGACCCCTCAGAAGATTTACCGAGGTCTGCGGTGACTCCATTACCATTCCCCAGTATCTCCAGAACCGCTTCAAGGCGGACAGCCCTCTTATCAGAATGGTATGCGCTCTGGTAATATTCATCTTCTTCCTTGTGTACACCACATCGGCATTCGTTTCGGGCGGAAAGCTTTTCCAGGTGGTTTTCAATATCGACCCCGCAAACGAGACATACACAAAAATGGCGGTCATTATTTCCGCGCTTATCATCATCACCTACACCTTTATGGGCGGCTTCAGCGCTGTTGCCTGGACGGATTTCATTCAGGGAATACTTATGTTTGTAACTATTGTGGCGCTCCCAATTGCCCTTGTTGCAAATACTCAGAATTTCTCCCCCGAAATGCTTGACGCAACTCAGAAGATAGTTGCAGAGGGTGCAGACGCAAGCGGATATATGTCCCTCACCTCGAATATGAGCGGCATTGACATCATAAGCAATCTTGCCTGGGCGCTGGGCTATTTCGGTATGCCCCATATTCTCGTAAGATTTATGGCGATAAAGGACACCAAGGAAGTCAAGAAATCGGGTATCATCGCTATTGTATGGGTGGTAATTTCCCTGACTGCCGCTGTGCTTATCGGTATCTTGGGAAGAGTTTTCCTGGATTCTCAGGGCGTGGTTCTCGGAGCTGCCGAGCAGGAGCTTATCTTTATTAAGACTGTTAAAATGCTCTTCCCCTCGTTCCTGGGCGGTATTTTCCTCTCAGCGGTGCTTGCTTCCATTATGAGTACCGCAGACAGCCAGCTCCTTGTTACCGCTTCGGCTGTTGTCAACGACTTCTACAAGGTCATTGTGAGGAAAGAGGTTTCGGAA
Source organism: Oscillospiraceae bacterium (assembly GCA_017829005.1). Lineage (GTDB taxonomy): Bacteria > Bacillota > Clostridia > Oscillospirales > Ruminococcaceae > Huintestinicola. The sequence goes on from JAGAJF010000148.1 coordinate 21,269, forward strand.
AAGAAGCTTATGTGGATAAGCAGGATCGCTGTTATCGCAATTTCCGTAATTGCCTGCATTCTTGCTCTTAATCCCAACGATTCCATTATGGGCATCGTTTCAAACGCATGGGCAGGCTTCGGCGCTGCTTTCGGTCCTGCAATACTCTTCTCCCTTTACTGGAAGAGACTTACCCTCAAGGGTACTGCCGCAGGCATCATCGGCGGTGCGGCTACGGTTCTGCTGTGGGAATACATTCTTCCCGATACGGTTACTATGGGGCTTTACTCCATTATCCCCGGCTGCATTGTTTCCGTTCTCCTTACCGTTATCGTTTCTCTTATTGACAAGGCTCCCTCCGATGAGGTTTGTGCGCTCTTTGATACGGCTAAGGCTGAGAAGTGACCTTAGTATAAAAATAACACGCTGTCCTGCATTAGTACGGACAGCGTGTTTTATTAAAAAAGCGGTGCTTCATAAGCACCGCAAGGTTTTATGCTATTCTGTTAAGCTCGCTCTGCATAAGGCAGTAGGGAACGATGCCAAGTCCGATACAGGTAAGAATAACGTAAAGGATGCCTGTATTTCCGCCTGTGTTGCCGCTTATCTCGTCCACCTTCTGACCCTGCTTGTATGTCCAATAAAATGAGTAGATGCCAAAGGTGAGAATAGAGTAGACAAAAGCTGTTCCTCCACCTGCAGTTTTGGTGTCAGCGTTGGCATTAAGCTCGTCTGTAAGCTTAATGAACCAAAAGATACCATAGATACCGCCGGTGATCAGCCAGAAGATGATACAAAGCGGAATGCTTCTGTTTGTTGCCATAAAAAATTACCCCCATAAAAAAATTAGTTGTTTTCAAACTTGCTTATAGGATAACATATTTTGACAAATATGTCAATAAAAATTTATATTTTTACATTTTATTCATAAGGAGGCTTATTATGCAAGGCAATACCGACTGCTGCTTCTGCTCGGGAAAGGACTGGTTCCGCTACAGAGTTGGAGCCATAATTATTTCGGGTGAGTACGCTCTTTTTGCATACAGCGAAAGGGATAAATACTATTATTCCGTAGGCGGAGGAGTTCATGTGGGAGAACATTCCTGTGACGCCGTTTTGCGCGAGACTATGGAGGAAACGGGAATGAAGCTTGAGATAGAGCGCCCTCTGTGCATTGTGGAGAATTTCTTTTTTGGTACGGAAGGGTCTCTCAATGGGCTTAATTGTCACGCTCTGGAATTTTACTACCTGATGAAGCCCGCCGAAAAGGCGGAGATAAATGTTCGGAGCATTACGGCTGACGGCGTTTCCGAGAAAATGTGCTGGCTGCCTGTTTCCCGCCTTGAGGAGTACGATATCCGCCCGAAAATTGCGGTAAGACTTGCTTCGGCACCGCCGAAGGAGTTTTCGTTTTTTGTTAATGAGCAGAGGAACTTATCGGGAGTTGCCGAATGATGATATCTGCTGAGCAGCTTTTTCCTTCCTTCCTGCCGAGATGAGTGCAAACGCTGCCGAAGATGCCGCTGCAAAGAGAATGAGACTTACAAGCTCTCCCGAAAACTGTGCCTTCGATATCCTTACCACCGCCGCACTGAAGCCGCAGCAGGCAAGTCCTTTAAGCAGGGGACAGAGGACATATCCCTTGATATCAAAGCGCAGTCCCGATTCTCTGCACACCACTATTATCCTTGCGATATTGCTCAGCACATTGCTTGCGTAATATGAGATAAGCACGCCGCCGAAGCCTATTTTTCCCACGAATATCATTACACAGCCTATCCTCACCGCATATTCAAACAGGGAATTTACGGTGGAGAAATTCTGCCTGCCCATTCCCTTTAAAAGCCCCTCAAGGACTATTTCCAGATAAATAAAGGGAATGACGGGAGCGAGTATCACAAGAGAGCGGCTTACAAGCTCATCGCTCGGGCAGAGTACCCGTCCTGCCATATCTCCGCCGAATAAAAACAGGGCGGATATGAAAAATGCATAGGAAAAGGCTTTGCGGAAGGCTCCGTCTGTCAGTGAGGCAAGCCTTTTTTGACGTATTTCTTTGTCGGCACAGCGGTTTGCCAGAGCCGCTTCGGGTATGATTATTCCCGAAAGGCTTGTAAGGACTGCCGAGGGGAAAAATACTGCGGGAATGATAAGAGCTTCAAAGCAGCCGTAGCAGCTGAGCGCTTCCTCGGCGCTCCTGCTGTGTTTTAAAAGTGCGGCAGGCACTAAAAGCTCGTTGGCGGCAGACATCAGCATCTGGACATATCCGCTGAGCAAAATGGGCAGAGAGCCTTTCAGATATCCCCCGAAGGTATCGGTGGCAAGGGGAGCGGTGCAGGGGGGCAGTCCTCTGAAGGATTTGTATTCCTCCGAATATTTTATGAGGTAATACACAAAGCTTACAAATTCTCCGAAAAGTATGCTTGCCGCCGTTACGGCATAAAACAGCTCTGTGCCGCCGAAAAAAAGCAGTCCCGAAAAAAGGCTTGCCCATTTTGCGGCAAATTCCATAAGGTCTCCTCGCATAGGCACGTCCACACGGCGTATCCCGTGAAAATACCCCTTTATGCAGGAGCCTGCCGAGGCAAAGGGAAGGCTCAGGGCAATAAAACGCACTGCAAGGGCAAGCTCATTGCTGTGGAGGAGCTTTGTGCCGATAAGCTCTGCTGCCGAAAACGAGCATATGCCGAAGGTGAGGGACAGGCAGAAGGAAAATGTCAGGGAGTATCTCATTACCTTTGAGAAATTTCTATGCCCCGCACCTCTTGCCTCGGAGACAAAGCGGCTGGTGGAGGTCAGTATATTTCCGTTTGCAAGCACCATGATAAAGCTGAAAAGGGAAAATATAAGCGACATAAGTCCCACAGCCGCCGTTCCTGCCTTGTCCGACAGAAGGGCATTGAATACCATTGCGGCGGTCTGCATAGCAAGACTGAGCAGGGTCATTTTTACGGCGTCGCGGGCAATTTGCTTCTCGGAAACGCACAGCACGTTCATCATAGTTTTTTCACCTTTAATATTTTTTCTTTAGAATATTATATTTCAGACGGTGCGGTATTATGACGATACTGAATTATGATAAAAAGCAGCAAGCGAAGACGGATTTAGCTCCCTGCCTTTGGGTCAGCTTTTGTATCGTTACAGATATCATTATCCGATGCGCACATACAATTGACAAAAATGCCGCCGTAAATGGGGTGTTCTTGCCTTACATACGAAATAAATATGTAATAAGCGAAACCATGCATACAGGTGGGCATTTGCAAAGTTATTATGATGAGATCGAAGACAGATTTAAAAAAACGTCCGAACGTATTGCTGAAAAAATCTAAGTCGTGACGAGGCTATAGAAGAGATTTACTCGGAATTAGATGACATACGCAAAGATTTATTAAACGGCAAACTTAAAACCAATAATTCATAGTAAAATATTTAGGAGGAATTATTATGAAAATATATGAGTTATACACGGCAGAAGAAGGAGCAACCTGTTGTTATTCAGAGAATAATAAGATAGATATCTTGGATTCATGGAAAAAATATTATCAATACATTAATAATGATGATTTTATTGTTAATTGGGATACAACTTTTTTCTATCTCAACGATGAGATCAATAAGAATAAGGTTAAACAAAATATAATGCGATATAATAATCGATATTTCATAGTTGATAATAAAACCAAGGAAATGATTGCATCTGCCTTCGGCGAATATATTCAATTTTTAGAGGCTGTTAATGAGGAGGATCTGTCTGCAAAATATTTTTTATTATACCCTGTTCGCAGCCTGGACGCACTTGATATTGATAAATCCGAATGCAGGTTTATGGACGAGGAAAAGCTGTATATATCGACGATTTATAAGCATATTTTTAAAAATGACATTGAGTATTATCCTGTTTTTAAGTTAAGACGAAAAGAAGTCGTCAATAAATCTCATGTGTATGCGACCGATGAATTTAAAAATTTTATTGAGGAAAACAATATTACGGGTTTTGATTTTGTCGAGGTTTATGACAGCGAGACCTGTAATTCAGACAATGAAACGTCAGAAGAAACAAAAGCTCCTGTCAGCGAAATAACAACACATAACAGCGGGAATTTTACAATGGGAAAACTAATGATACCAATGGCTCACGAGGACGGTGTTTTTGCAGCGGGAGATTTGCACAGCACCGGTGAATGTCTTGAAGCAGTGTATTTCTGCGGCATGATAACAAACAGTGCCAACAGTTATACTGTATACGATATTGATGACTGCGATATGGCAAGGGATATGGAAGTGACCTACAGCAGCGGCAGGCTCAAATCCGTGTATGTTAATTCCGGCAATGCAAAAGTCCCTGTTTATATGTGCTTTGATTTCTCTTCGGGCAGTGAGCCGGAGATGTATGACTAAAAATATGCAAGCAGATGAGGTGCTAAGGTTTTAGCCGGACTGATCTGATCGATCGATAGAAAAATTCGGCAGATATAACTTAACCGCTCTGCGTCAAATTCCCTTCTCTGTGTCAAGCTATGCTTGAAATATTGCCTGCAGTCGTTTGGGGTTTTCGGAATCAGGCTTTGAAAAAATGATGAAATTACAAAATTTATCTCCCCGTAAAATCCCACAACCGCAGAGAAAAAAACGCATAAAAACTGTGCAAAAGGTCAAAATAACTGTAAAGCTATTGTAATTCCCACCTGAAAGGTATATAATAATATTCGGATAAATATCACAGCAAGGATTGTACGTCTTTTTAAATCATACTAATCCGAATGGAATTATAATATTTGCACCGAAAGGCTGAGCAAAAATGGAAAAACGTTTTATTTACGCCGATAATTCGGCTACAACAAAGGTCTCCGACAGTGTTCTTCGGGAAATGCTCCCCTATTTTACCGAGGAATACGGCAACCCTTCAAGCATTTACAAGATAGGCAGAAGCGCAGGCAGAGCCATTGAGACTGCAAGAGAGAGGATCGCGGCAGTTTTTGGCTGCCAGCCCTCCGAGATATATTTTACCAGTGGCGGCTCCGAGGCTGACAACTGGGCTATAAGAGGCGCTGCGGCAAAGATGGCTGCAAAGGGCAAAAAGCACATCATCACCACCGTGTTTGAGCATCACGCAGTTCTCCACACCTGCGAATATCTGGAAAAGCAGGGCTTTGAGGTAACATATCTCCCTGTGGGCGAAAAGGGTCTTATCACTGCCGAACAGGTGGAAAATGCTATCAGGGAGGACACCGCTCTTGTTACCATTATGTACGCAAACAACGAGATAGGCACCATTATGCCTATTCCCGAAATTGCTGAGGTTTGTCACAAAAAGGGAGTTCTGTTCCATACAGACGCTGTTCAGGCAATAGGCAATGTTCCCATAAATGTGGCTGAGCAGGGAATTGATATGATGAGTATGTCGGGTCATAAAATTCACGCTCAGAAGGGTATCGGCTTCCTTTATGCGAAAAAGGGAATTGTCCTGCCAAATCTCATTTACGGCGGCGGTCAGGAAAAGGGCAGACGTGCAGGAACCGAGAATGTTCCCGCTATTATGGGTCTTGCCCGTGCGGTGGAGGACGCCTGCTCGGATATCCCCGAAAAGGCTGAGCGTATTACTGCCATAAGGGAGCATATTATTGACGGTATCCTGAAAAATGTCCCCGGTGCAAGGCTTAACGGCGACAGGGAGAAGAGACTGCCCGGAAATATCAATATTTCCTTCCTGGGCGTTGAGGGCGAGTCTCTCCTGCTTATGCTTGATATGAACGGCATATGCGCTTCAAGCGGCTCTGCCTGCACCAGCGGCTCTCTTGACCCCTCACACGTTCTGCTGTCTCTGGGACTGCCCCACGAGGTGGCTCACGGCTCTATGAGACTTTCCATTGCCGACCCCATTACAATGGAGGACGGTGATTACATCATCGAGACGGTGACAAATGTGGTTGAGAAAATTAGAAATATGTCCCCTCTCTGGGAGGATATCAAAAATGGTAGACAGGGTACGGAGCGGCTTCTCAGCTTCGTATCACCTATCGAATAAAGGAGTCTGATAACTATGATGCTTTACAGCGAAAAGGTAATGGATCACTTTGCAAATCCCCGCAACGTGGGCGAGATAGAAAACGCCGACGGTATAGGCGAGGTTGGAAACGCAAAGTGCGGCGATATTATGAAAATGTATATAAAGGTGGATAACGGCGTCATTTCCGATGTCAAGTTCAAGACCTTCGGCTGCGGCGCTGCTGTGGCTACTTCCTCAATGGCTACTGAAATGATAATGGGCAAGAGCATTGACGATGCCCTCAAGCTCACAAACAAGGCTGTTGTTGAGGCGCTTGACGGTCTGCCTGCTTCAAAAATTCACTGCTCCGTTCTTGCGGAACAGGCTCTCAAGAGCGCAATTGCCGATTATTATAAGAGGCAGGGCGTTGACCCCGAGCCTATTGTGGGCAAGATAGAAGAGTGCGAAGCCTGCCACTGAATGACATTAACGGGATATGCCCTGCAGCTTATGGCATATCCTGTTTTTTTATATAAATATGTAAACCTTTTCACGATAATATATGTGAAAATGTGCCACGATTTTGTAAGTATTCACAAAAATTATCGTGAAGTCTGCATATAGCATTATATCGGGTGTGTGTGATAAAATAAATATAAAGAGGCGTGTGCCTTGCTTTATATTTATGTTTTATTCTGAACAGTTCGGTGCTTTTAAAAGAATAAATAATAAATAATAAAGAATAAACGTAAAAAGGACGGTATCATATGTTTAATATTGCTGTTGCCCAGTCGGGAGGACCCACCTCCGCCATCAATGCTTCTCTTGCAGGCGTTTTCCGTCAGGCATCAAAGTCTCCCGAGATCGGCAAGATATACGGCTCAATAAACGGCATTGAGGGTATGATAAACGGCAATCTTGTTCCCCTTGACAGCATTCTCACCTCGGAGCATGATGTGGAGCTGCTGAAAAAAACTCCCTCCACCGTTCTCGGCTCCTGCCGCTACAAGCTGGCGGAATATGACCCCACCGACAGCCGCACCGAGTCCGAATATATGAGGATCATAAACACCTTTGAGGAGTATGACATAAAAGCGTTTTTCTACATCGGCGGCAACGACTCGATGGATACCGTTATGAAGCTTGACCGCTACTGCAAAGCGGTGGGAAAGGACGTTAAGATAATCGGCGTTCCCAAGACCATTGACAACGACCTCCCCGAGACCGACCATACCCCGGGCTTCGGTTCGGCGGCGAAATACGTTGCCACCACCCTCCAGGAGATAATCAGAGACAGCAGAGTTTACAGCATACAGTCCATTACCATTGTTGAGATAATGGGCAGAAATGCAGGCTGGCTCACCGCTTCCTCCTGCGTTCTCCGTGCAAACGGAGAGCCTGCTCCCCACCTTATATATGTTCCTGAGGCATTTCCGAATGGTTTTGATATGGAGCATTTCCTTGATGACGTTGCACGTATGATGAAGCGTTACCGTGCGGTGATCATCGCCGTTTCCGAGGGCATTGTCCCCACCGACAGGCAGTATGTGAAAACAGGGGCAGATGCCTTTGGTCATACTGATAATTCGGGTGTGGCGAAATATCTTGAGCATCGCTGTGCGGATAAATTCGGCTGCAAGGTGCGTTCCATTGAGCTGAACGTTATGCAGAGGTGCAGCTCCCATATCGCTTCCCAGACCGATCTTGACGAGTCCGAAAGGATAGGCTCGGCAGCGGTGGACTGCGCTCTTGCGGGAAACAGCGGCAGAATGATGGGCTTTCGCCGCATAAGCAGCGAGCCTTACAGGGTGGAGATAGTTTCCTTTGATGTGGCTCAGACAGCAAACAAGGAAAAATATTTCCCCGCAGAGTGGATAACCGATGACAAATGCGATGTTACTCCCGATGCTCTTAACTATTTCCTGCCCCTCATTCAGGGAGAGGTTACCACCGAATACAGAAACGGCATACCTGTTCATTTCAGACTTAATCAGTGATAATTTTGGGACAGCTTTTCACATTTGCTGTCCCGATTTTTATGCTCTATGCATATATGCAGTATAAAACGTATAATATACTGCATATATGCATATTTTATGCAATGCTCTGCCTTAAAAAGTGAATATTTTGCGTAAATTCGGAAAAATTATGCATTAAAGCCTTGACTTTTCCCACAAAGGGTGTATAATAATAATCAGCAGCGTTACGGCTTATGTTATGGCGTAAGGGTACGGGCGTACATTTTTTTTACGGAGGTACTGTAAAATGGCAGTAAAAAAGGAAAATATCAAAAAAGTAGTTCTCGCATATTCCGGCGGTCTCGACACATCTATCATCATTCCCTGGCTCAAGGAAAACTACAATAACTGCGAGGTCATCGCTGTTTCCGCAGACGTAGGACAGGGTACCGAGCTTGACGGTCTTGAGGAAAAGGCTATCAAGACAGGCGCTTCCAAGCTCTACATAGAGGATCTCAAGGAAGAATTCATTCAGGATTACGTTTACCCCACCGTTCAGGCAGGCGCAGTTTACGAGGGCAAGTACCTTCTCGGCACCTCCTTTGCTCGTCCCATCATCGCAAAGAGAATTGCGGAGATCGCACTGAAGGAAGGCGCTGATGCCATCTGCCACGGCTGCACAGGCAAGGGCAACGATCAGGTAAGATTTGAGCTTGCTATCAAGGCATTCGCTCCCGATATGGCTATCATCGCTCCCTGGAGAGAATGGTCAATCAAGTCCAGAGACGAGGAGATCGACTACGCAGAGGCTCACAATATCCCCCTCAAGATAACAAGAGAGACAAACTACTCCAAGGATAAGAATATCTGGCATCTTTCCCACGAGGGCCTCGACCTTGAGGATCCCGCAAACGAGCCTCAGTACAGCAAGGACGGGTTCCTTGAGCTGGGCGTATCTCCCGAAAAGGCTCCCGACAAGGCTACATATGTTACCATTCACTTTGAAAAGGGCATCCCCACAGCTGTTGACGGCAAGGAAATGAACGGCGTAGAGCTGGTTTCCACACTTAACAAGCTTGGCGGCGAGAACGGTATCGGTCTTGTTGACCTGGTTGAGAACCGTCTTGTTGGTATGAAGTCCAGAGGCGTATATGAAACACCCGGCGGAACTATCCTCTACAGAGCGCACGAGGCTCTCGAAACTCTCTGCATCGACAAGGAGACTGCAAGGATCAAGTCCTATCTGGCTATCAAGTTTGCCGATATCGTATATAACGGTCAGTGGTTCACTCCTCTCAGAGAGGCAATGTCCGCATTCGTTTCCGAAACTCAGAAGACTGTTACAGGCGATGTTAAGCTGAAGCTCTACAAGGGCAACGTTATCAACGCAGGCATCACATCTCCCTACACTCTCTATGATGAGGAAGTTGCTACATTTGACGAGGATCACGTTTACGATCAGTCCGATGCAGGCGGATTTATCAACATCTTCGGTCTTCCCACACACGTTAAGGCTAAGCTCGATCAGAAGAGAGGAAAGTAATTTCCCGCTTTAAAATTTAAAATAATCTTGTGTTATGCCCGAAACACACCGTTTCGGGCATTGCACTTATTTCGTTTTTATGCTTTATTGAGTAGAACAGAAAAAGCTTGGAATAATAACAGAAAAAGCCGTATAACGGCATTAAAGAAAGGACGCTCAGGTTTATGAGAACAATTAAAAAAGGAATATTATCCCTGCTGCTTGCAGCGCTTATGCTGACTCTTGCAGCCTGCGGTCAAGATAAACCCGATTACGAAAAGCTAAAGACCGATATCGTTGGCATATGGTGCGACATCAACGGTCCCGAGTATTTCGAAAATGACGGAAACCCTTATTATCAGATCTACGAATTTACATCAGGCGGCATACTTGCATATCACACCATAACTCCCGATGTGACTCAGTATGTAGATGTAAAATACGAGATCAGAGATAATTTCCTCACTGTTGACAATTCAATGTGCAAATTCAGCATTGAGGACGATATCCTTACTATGACCAATAATAACGGCGATACAAAATTCCGCCGTATGAGCATGGAAGAGGTCTGCAATTTCGGCGTGGTATATATTGACAGCGGCAACTATGAAAAGCAGCTTGAATACACAGAATTCTTCAAAACCAACTGGCCCGGGGCAGCTCCGTCCGAAGGGGAAATATCTGCCGAAGGTGCCGAGACAGCTGAAAGTCAGGCTTCGTAAGATCAAAAGCTCCAAACTGAAAGGAATGATATAAATGGCAAAGATGTGGGCAGGACGTTTCTCAAAAGAGGTGGACGAAAAGGTAAATGACTTCAACTCCTCAATTTCCTTTGACTTCCGTATGTACAGGCACGATATCAAAGGCTCAATGGTGCACGCAAGAATGCTTGGGGAGCAGGGGATAATCGCTCCCGAGGAAAGCGAGAAAATAATCAATGGACTTGAGGGTATCCTTTCCGACCTTGACAGCGGGAATTTGATATTTGACCCCAATGCCGAGGATATCCATATGTTTGTGGAGCAGGTGCTTACCGAGCGCCTCGGCGATACGGGCAAGAGACTTCACACCGCAAGAAGCAGAAACGACCAGGTGGCTCTGGATATCAAATACTATCTCAAAGATAAGTGCGACGAGATATCAAAGCTTGTTTACGAGCTTATCGAGACGATTATCGAGACCGCTCAGGAGCATTACGACACCGTAATGCCCGGATATACCCATCTCCAGAGAGCCCAGCCCGTTACCTTTGCTCATCACATAATGGCATATGCACAGATGCTGACCCGTGACCTTGGCAGACTTGCCGACTGCAAAAAGCGTATGGACAGAATGCCTCTCGGCTCCTGCGCCCTTGCGGGAACCACATATCCCTTAAACAGAAAGAGAGTTGCTGAACTCCTTGAATTTGAGGATATCACCTACAACAGCCTTGACGGCGTTTCAGACAGAGACTACTGCATTGAGCTTGCGAGTGCAATTTCCATTCTGATGATGCACCTTTCAAGATTTTCCGAGGAGATAATAATGTGGTGCAGCTGGGAATTCAAGTTTATTGAGCTTGACGACGCATATTCCACAGGCTCCTCCATAATGCCCCAGAAGAAAAACCCCGACATCACCGAGCTTATCAGAGGCAAGACGGGCAGAGTTTACGGCGACCTTATGACCCTCCTTTCAATGATGAAAAACCTCCCCCTTGCCTACAACAAGGATATGCAGGAGGACAAGGAAGCTATATTTGACGCTGTTGACACCGTTAAGCTTTGCCTTTCCACCTTTATCCCCATGTTCAGAACAATGACGGTTTTAAAGGAAAATATGAGAAAGGCTGCGGCAAAGGGCTTTATAAATGCCACCGACTGCGCCGATTACCTTGTTAAAAAGGGAATGCCCTTCAGAGACGCATACAAGATCACAGGAACTCTCGTTGCACGCTGCATTGATCTGGGAACCACTCTTGAGGAGCTTGATATCAAGGAATACAAGCGGCTTTCCGATGTATTTGACGAGGACGTTTACAAGGCTATCAACCTTGAGACCTGCGTAATGCAGAGAAATGTAGACGGCGGCCCTGCACCCGAGGCTGTTGCAAGGCAGATAGAGAAGCTCAAAGCGGAGCTTAGAGCATATAATTTCTGATTATTTGAGGTAAAGTAAAATGTCATACAAAATTTTCATAGACGGCAAAGAGGGAACAACGGGACTTCGCATTGCCGATCGTTTCAAAAACAGGAGCGACATAGAACTCCTTGAAATTTCCGAGGAAAAGCGCAAGGACACCGAGGAGAGAAAGAAGCTTATAAATGCTTCCGACTACACCTTCCTCTGCCTGCCCGATGCGGCAGCAATTGAGGCTGTTTCACTTGTGGAAAACGACCACACCAAGATAATAGACGCCTCCACCGCTCACAGAACAAACCCCGATTGGGTATACGGTCTCCCCGAGCTTTCAAAGGAGCAGAGACGGGCAGTTGCTGCTTCCAAGAGAACTGCGGTACCCGGCTGCTATGCCAGCGGATTTAACTGCCTTATGTACCCCATGGTAAGATCGGGAATGATAGCGCCTTACCACCCTGTTATATGCCATGCGGTATCGGGCTACAGCGGCGGCGGCAAGAAGCTTATCGCAAGATATGAGGACGAAAACAGAGAAAATGAGCTATCAAGCACAAGAGCATATTCTCTTGGCAAGACCCACAAGCACGTTAAGGAAATGATGGCAGTATCGGGACTTTCCTATCCCCCCATATTCTGCCCCTCTGTGGGAGATTTCTACAACGGAATGGTTGTCACCGTTCCCGTTCATCTGAGAACAATGGCGAGAAAAGCCACTCCCCACGATGTTTGGGAGATGTTTGCGGAGCATTACGAGGGCGAAAGATTTGTTAAAGTAATGCCCTTCGGTGCAATGGGAATGCCCGAAGAAGCGGAGCTTTTCTCCAACACCCTTGCGGACACCAATATGCTTCAGATATTCGTTTACGGCAATGACGACCACGTTCTCCTCTGCTCAAGACTTGATAATCTTGGCAAGGGTGCAAGCGGCGCGGCTGTTCAGTGTATGAATATTATGATGGGCATTGACGAGGGTACGGGATTGGAATAAACGGCGGTGCGGCAATGAGTAAGTACGAAAAGCTGTTCATACAAATTCTGAGCGGAACTCAGGACAACAACATATCATTCGGAGATTTGCAGAAAGCCTTAACCCTTCTTGGCTTCGTTGTGCGAATAAAAGGCGACCATTATATTTATACAAGAGAAAATGTTGAGGAGATCATCAACATTCAGCCTAATGGAAATAAGGCAAAACCGTATCAAGTAAAGCAGGTAAGGAATATTATACTCAAGTATAAAATGGGAGGTAATCTTAATGCATAAATATGAAGTGATTATCTACTGGAGCGAAGAGGACAACAGCTATATTGCCGAAGTCCCCGAGCTTGCAGGCTGTATGGCAGACGGAGAGTCTATGCTTGCCGCACTTGAAAATGTCCACGTTGTTATAAACGAATGGATAGAGACCGCAAAAAGTCTCGGACGTGAGATACCTCAGCCCAAGGGCAGACTTGCGTATGCATAAAAGGTGATACTATGACCCATACCGAACTCCTTTCCTACTGCCTTCAAAAAAAGGGCGCCTATGAAGATCACCCATTCGGTGACGGCTGCACAGTAGTGAAGGTAAAAAAGCGGATATTCGCCCAGCTTTTTATGCTTGGCGGCGAGCCTATGCTCACCTTTAACGGGGATATCCCCACAGGAGAATTCTACCGCACCATGTTCCCCGAGGACGTAAAACGAGGATATCATTGTCCCCCCGTACAGCAGCCCTATTTCAATACCGTGAATCTCTCGGGCAGCGTTCCCGACGAGGAACTATTGCGAATGATAGACGGTTCCTATAAATATGTAGTCTCAAAGCTTACAAAAAAGGTTCGTGAAGAGCTTATGAACGATAAATAATTTATAATAAAAAGAAGGTCACTCATATGGAATTTAAAACCATTGAAGGCGGCGTATGTGCCGCAAAGGGATTTAAGGCAAGCGGAGTTTACTGCGGCATAAAGGAAAATCCCACCAAAAAGAACGATATTGCAATGGTGGTATCGGACGTAATGTGCAATACCGCAGGGGTCTACACTCAGAACAAGGTAAAGGGCGCGCCCGTAATCGTCACAAAGAAAAATCTTGAAAAATCCGGCGGAAAGGCAAAGGCAATAATCGTAAATTCCAAGAATGCCAACACCTGCAACGCCGACGGCGAGGAAAAGGCAAACGAAATGTGCCGCCTTACCGCCAAGGCTTTGGGAATCAAGCCCGAAGAGGTAATAGTTGCTTCAACAGGCGTTATAGGACAGGTGCTGCCCATTGAGCCTATTGTAAAGGCAGTTCCACAGCTTGCAGAAAAGCTCTCCTATACGGGCAACATCGAAGCCGCAACTGCAATTATGACCACCGACACCGTTAAAAAGGAATACGCAGTAGAATTTGAGATAGGCGGAAAGACCTGCCGTATGGGCGGTATGGCAAAGGGCAGCGGAATGATACACCCCAATATGGCGACCACCCTTAATTTCATCACCACAGACTGTGCTGTTTCCGTTCCTATGCTCCAAAAGGCGCTTTCGGAAATTGTGAAAATCACATATAACTGCCTTTCCGTAGACGGCGACCAGTCCACCAATGACACCTGTATGCTTATGTCGGACGGACTTGCCCAAAACCCCGAAATAACTGCCGAGGGAGCGGATTTTGACACCTTCAAAGCCGCACTCTATCAGGTAATGGCAAACCTCACCCGTATGCTTGCAAAGGACGGGGAGGGCGCAACAAAGCTCCTCACCTGCATATGCTCGAATGCCCCCGACCTTGACACCGCAATAATCGTGGCAAAGAGCGTTATCCGTTCGCCATTGTTCAAATGCGCAATGTTCGGCTCGGACGCAAACTGGGGACGTGTCCTCTGCGCCATAGGCTATGCAGAAGCTGATTTTGATATAAACAAGGTTGATGTTGACCTTGGCTCAAGGGCAGGAAAAATTGCCGTTTGCCGCAATGGCGCAGGCGTGGATTTCTCCGAGGACGAAGCAAAGAAAATTCTCACCGAGGACGAGATAGAAATTTACATCAGCCTTAATCAGGGAAATGCACAGGCAACCGCCTGGGGCTGCGACCTTACATATGATTACGTTAAGATAAACGGAGATTACCGTTCGTAAAAGGTGATGAAATGAAGGACGACATTGACGGCAGATCTGACACTCCCGAGGAGGATATTACAGAGGTTGGATTTTTTGAAAACAGCTTTGCGGAAATATCCCCGGACAATGACAGCATTTTCGGCAGAGACCTTCTCCCCTGTGAAAGGATAATATTCACCGCACAGGGAAAAAGCGGAAAAGGCTCGCTTTTTAAAAAAATTTGTTCCCTTGTCTGGATGCTGTTTGTGATAGTCTGGATACTGACTGCACTGGGAAGCAGAGACGGATTTGCGGCAATTTTCGGACTTCCCCACACAATAATTGGAATAATAATGCTGTTCCAAGTGGGCTTTATCCGCACAAAAGTGAGCATTGCAGTTACCGACAAGCGGCTGCTGATAAGATATTTTGGACAAACTCAGGCTGTTTATCTTAATCAAGGGGAAAAGCAAGGAAGGGCGATGATACTTCCTACTGATAATGACAGCTATTGGAATATCAGCTTTGAGGGTATCAGAGGCATAGTTACCCGAAGAGGAGAAGAAAGCGGAAATTGCCTGTTTGATACCTTTGAGCTTCCCCGTGAGGACGCTGTAAAGCTTGCGGGTATCATCGACCGCATAATAAAAGGAGAGTACATATAAAATGGGAACAGAAAATCTCATATCAAATGAAATACGCTCGCAGGTGCTCATAGATGCCCTGCCCTACATTCAGAGATATAATGACAAGATAGTTGTCATAAAATACGGCGGCAACGCAATGACCAACGAGGAACTCAAGGACGCTGTAATGAGCGATATCGTGCTTTTAAACCTTGTAGGCATAAAGACCGTTCTCGTTCACGGCGGCGGACCCGAAATAAACGATATGCTTAAAAGAGTGGGCATTGAGAGCAAGTTCATAAACGGACTCAGATACACCGACGAAGCCACGGTGGATATCGTAAAAATGGTGCTTGCGGGCAAGGTGAACAAGGAGCTTGTTTCCCACCTTGCACAGCACGGCGGAAATGCCCTGGGAATGTGCGGCATTGACGGACAGATGATACTCTGCCACAAAATGGAGAGCGAAGTTGACCTTGGCTTTGTTGGCGAGATAGACACCATAAACACCGCCCCCATTCTTGATGCCCTTTCAAACGGCTATGTTCCCGTAATATCCACCGTAGCCTGCGACGAGCAGGGTCAGACCTACAACATAAACGCCGACACCGCCGCCGCAAGAATAGCTGCCGAGCTTAAAGCAGAAAACCTTATCCTTATGACGGATATCGTGGGACTTCTGAGAGACAAGGACGACAACGGCACACTTATCCCCAAGGTGCAGGTCAGCGAGGTTCCCTTTATGAAGAGACAGGGCATTATCAGCGGCGGAATGATACCCAAGATAGACTGCTGCGTTGAAGCTGTCAGACGAGGAGTTAAAAAGACCTGCATAATCGACGGAAGAGTGCCTCATTCCATTCTTATCGAGCTGCTTTCAAATGAGGGAATAGGTACACAGTTTGTATAAGCGGGGGACGCAGCTTTATGATCTTCTTTTTTTAATGCAAAGGGACACTTTTATTTAAAGAATAAAGAAAAAAGAATAAATAAAAAATTATAATATATGGCAAGGAGCTGATACAAATGTCAACCATAGAAAAATTCAACGAACACGTAATGCAGACCTACGGCAGGCTGCCAATTGTCCTTGACAAAGGAAAGGGACGTGAAGCAGTTGACGAAAACGGCAAGGAATACATAGATTTCGGCAGCGGCATAGGCACAAACTCTCTCGGCTACTGCGACGAAAAGTGGGCAGACGCCGTATGCGCACAGGTGCGTTCCATACAGCACACCTCAAACTATTTCTACACCAAGGTGCAGGCAGACTTTGCAGAACGTCTCTGCGCTGTCACAGGCTACAAAAACGTGTTCTTCGGCAACTCGGGAGCGGAAGCAAACGAGTGCGCCATAAAGCTTGCAAGGAAATATTCCTTCGATAAATACGGCAAAGACCGCCACACCATCGTCACCCTTGTAAATTCCTTCCACGGCAGAACCATAGCCACCCTTTCCGCAACGGGACAGGAGGTTTTTCACAATTATTTCTTCCCCTTTGTGGAGGGCTTCGTAAATGTTCCCGCCAACGATATTGAAGCGCTTCGCAAGCTCATTTCCGAGGATAAGACAGTCTGCGCCGTAATGTTCGAGTTCGTTCAGGGCGAGGGCGGCGTAAATCCTCTTGACAAGGCTTTTGTGGAAGAGATTTTCAAGCTCTGCGGCGAAAATGATATCCTTACCATTGCCGATGAAGTTCAGACAGGCGTGGGCAGAACGGGAACCTTCCTTGCCTCCGAGCAATATGGCGTAAAGCCCGATATCACCTCTCTTGCAAAGGGAATTGCAGGGGGCGTGCCTATGGGAGCCTGCCTTGCATCGGAAAAATGTGCCGATGTTCTTGTGAAGGGCACTCACGGCTCCACCTTTGGCGGCAACCCCATTGCCTGCGCAGGAGCAAACGCAGTTCTTGACCGAGTTACCGAAAAGGGCTTCCTTGAGGACGTAATGAAGAAAAGCGAGTATTTTAAAAAGAAGCTTTCGGAAATTCCCGAGGTTGAGGGCGTTGACGGCTTAGGCTTAATGCTTGGCGTAAGGCTCAGAACCAAAAAGGCTGCGGATATCCTTTCAGCCGCCGCCGAAAAGGGACTTCTCATTCTCACCGCCAAGGAAAAGCTACGTTTCCTGCCCCCCCTCACCATCACCTATGAGGAAATTGACAAGGGAATGGAAATACTGGGAGAGCTTTTAAAATAATTTTTAATCGGATTTTAATCTGCGGCTCATATGATATTAACCGATGGGCGGTATACTATCACCAAAGGAGTGATACTGATGCCGAGACTGCCAAGATTTTTCATATGGGATATTATCGGAGATATCATTGAAGCCGCCGTTGAAATAATACTCGATCTGATAAACTAAAAAACGGAGGTAAACCACTATGAAGCACCTGCTCAAAATGTCCGATCTTTCAAAGGCTGATATCATTGATATCTTAAACCTTGCAGACCAGCTCAAATACGAGCTGAAGCACAACATACCCCACCGCCATCTTGAGGGCAAGACTCTTGGAATGATATTCCAGAAGTCCTCCACACGTACACGTGTATCCTTTGAAACGGGAATGTACCAGCTTGGCGGAAATGCGCTGTTTCTCTCCTCACGTGACCTGCAGATAGGCAGGGGCGAGCCTGTGCAGGATACCGCACGTGTCCTCTCCCGCTACCTTGACGGAATAATGATACGCACCTTTGCTCAGAAAGAGGTTGAGGATCTCTCCCAGTTCGGAAATATCCCCATAATAAACGGACTTACCGACTACTGCCACCCCTGTCAGGTGCTTGCAGACCTTATGACTATCCGTGAGTACAAGGGACAGTTTGACGGTCTGAAAATGTGCTACATAGGCGACGGAAACAATATGGCAAACTCCCTTATCGTAGGCGGACTTACGGTAGGAATGGAAGTTGCAGTTGCCTGCCCCGAGGGCTATCGTCCCGACCCCACAGTTCTTGAATTTGCCAAGGCATACGGCAACAAGTTCACCCTTACCGATAAGCCCGTGGAAGCTGCCGCAAATTCAGACGTGCTTTTCACCGATGTATGGGCATCAATGGGACAGGAGGGCGAAGCGGAAATTCGCCGCAAGGCATTCGCGGGCTATCAGATAAACGACGAGGTTATGGCAGCCGCAAAGCGTGACGCAATGGTACAGCACTGCCTGCCTGCACACCGTGAGGAGGAAATTACCGCAAAGGTGTTCGAGGCTCACGCAGAGGAAATTTTCGACGAGGCAGAAAATCGTCTCCATGCTCAGAAGGCAGTAATGGTCAAGCTGATGAAGTCTTGATGAACGTTTGTTCTTATATATTATAGCATATTTGTTCTGATTTGTCAAGCCCCCCGAAGAAATATTTTGTATTTCCTCGGGGGAATTTTCCTTTTATCATAACACTTGACAACAATTCCTATAAATGATAAAAAAATTAACCGAAAGGAAGTAAACTATGAATATCCATAAGCTTTTGGCTCTTGTATGCGCAGGAGCAATGTCAATGGCAATGAGCGCCTGCGGAGGAGAGAAGGCAGACCCAATACAGACCTATATCCCATCATCGGAAAACGTGAAGCCTCTTGGCAGAACAATGCTCACCGATGATATGCTCTGGCTTGCTTTCTCAGGCTCGGGAGCCGAGTTTACCGTAAGCGGCACAAGGGCAGAGATAGTCATTGCAGGAGATGACAGCGCCGAAAAGCCCGACAACGAGGACGATAAGGCGAGAATTGCAGTATACGTTAACGGTGAGAGGGTGGTTGACGATATGATAGACCACGCCGAGGAAACATATACCGTTTTTGAAAGCGAAACACCGGAAGAATGTGATATAAAAATAGTCAAGCTGTCCGAGACAGCAATGTCCACCTGTGCAGTCAAGTCAATAACGGTGGAGGGCGGCGAGATAAAGCCCGGGGAGAAAAAGGAGCATTTCATTGAATTTGTGGGCGACTCCATCACCTGCGGCTATGGCGTTGACGATGAAGTAAAGGAACACCACTTCTCAACCAAGACCGAGGACGTGACCAAGACCTATGCCTACAAGACAGCCGAAAATCTGAATGCAGACTACAGTATGGTATCCATCAGCGGCTATGGCGTTATTTCAGGCTATTCCGACGGCAAGAAAAAGGTTGCAAACCAGCAGCTTCCCAAGTATTACACCAAGCTTGGAAATTCCTACAGCACATTCAGGGGCAAAAAGGTCAGCTCTGAAAGCTGGGATTTCACAGGCTATACTCCCGATGTTATAGTTGTAAATCTGGGAACAAATGACGAATCCTACACCAAAAACAAGGAGGACAGGGTCAAGGATTACACCGATTCATACGTGGAATTTCTAAAGACTATCCGTTCAAACAACCCTGACTCGCAGATAATATGCACCCTTGGAATAATGGGCAACGGACTTTACCCCTCCGTTGAGCAGGCGGTTCAGACCTACACCGAGGAAACGGGCGATACAAAGGTCTGCGCAATGCCCTTTGACGTACAGTCTCCCGATGACGGCTATGCCGCAGACTGGCACCCCACCGATGCGACCCACACAAAGGCAGCAGAAAAGCTCACTGCTCAGATAAAGGAAACAATGGGTTGGTAAATAAAAAAAGAAAGTCCCCTCAGCCGCAGGATATACAGCTGGGGGGAATTTTCTGTTATATCAATACTCAAGCTTCTTGTCAATATAATTGATAAGCTCGTCTATCTTAACTCTCTCCTGAGCCATAGTGTCTCTGTCACGAACGGTAACGCAGCCGTCCTCGAGAGAATCAAAATCAAAGGTAATGCAGAAGGGTGTGCCTATTTCGTCCTGACGGCGGTAACGCTTGCCAATCTGACCTGCCTCGTCATATTCAACGTTCCACTTCTTTGCAAGCTTGGTGTAAAGCTCAATAGCAGGCTCCTTGAGCTTCTTTGTAAGAGGAAGTACAGCAGCCTTAACGGGTGCAAGAGCGGGGTGGAGGTGCATAACTGTTCTTACGTCGGACTTGTCGCCCTCGCCAATCTCCTCCTCGTCATATGCCTCGCAGACAATGGTGAGGAAAAGTCTCTCAACGCCGAGAGAAGGCTCGATAACGTAGGGAACGTACTTCTCGTTTGTCTCGGGGTCGAAATATTCCATAGACTTGCCGCTTGTTTTCATATGCTGAGTCAGGTCATAGTCGGTTCTGTCCGCAATGCCCCACAGCTCGCCCCAGCCGAAGGGGAAGAGGTACTCAAAGTCGGTAGTTGCCTTGGAGTAGAAGCAAAGCTCCTCGGGGGAGTGGTCACGAAGTCTCAGGTGATCTTCCTTGATGCCCAGACCGAGAAGGAAGTCCTTGCAGTAGCTTCTCCAGTACTGGAACCACTCAAGATCTGTGCCGGGCTTGCAGAAGAACTCAAGCTCCATCTGCTCGAACTCTCTTACACGGAAGATGAAGTTGCCGGGAGTGATCTCGTTTCTGAAGGATTTGCCCACCTGTCCAACGCCGAAGGGAACCTTTTTGCGGGTAGTTCTCTGAATGTTGTTGAAGTTTACGAAAATACCCTGAGCGGTCTCGGGACGGAGATAAAGCTCAGCCTTGGAGTCCTCGGTAACGCCCTGGAAGGTCTTGAACATCAGATTGAACTGACGGATATCGGTAAAGTTCTTCTTGCCGCACTGAGGGCATACGATATTGTTTTTGTCGATATATTCGAGCATCTGCTGATTTGTCCAGCCGGCAACGTTTGTGCCGTCAAAATCCTCAATAAGCTTATCTGCACGGTGACGGGTCTTGCACTCCTTGCAGTCCATAAGGGGGTCGGAGAAACCGCCGATATGACCCGAAGCCACCCAGGTCTGAGGATTCATAAGGATAGCCGAGTCAAGACCAACATTGTAAGGGCTTTCCTGAACGAACTTCTTGAGCCACGCCTTTTTGATGTTGTTCTTAAGCTCAACGCCGAGAGGACCGTAGTCCCAGGTGTTTGCAAGACCGCCGTAGATCTCGCTTCCGGGATATACAAAGCCTCTGCCCTTACAGAGAGCCACGATCTTGTCCATAGTTTTTTCAACAGCCATTTTTTAAACCACCTTTTATATATTCCTGCCGAAGAGCGGCAGATATTTTCATAGTTATATTCTATTATATTCCATATCGGGGCTGTTGTCAAGTGATTTGGTTTATCTTTATCAAATATTGGCTTTGCATTGCAAAAAAAGCGGCAAGACTGTTGCAGTCCTCAAATATAATCTGAGAACTGCAAAATAAATTAAATTTTACAAATATTCACGCACTTTTTTGCTTACAAATCTTTCTCTTGGCTTACCTGTTCCAATTTCATTCCATGGCAAAGCAACGCCGTAATCTTCGCTGTATTGTTCGTTCCAAAAAATCTCGGAATTTTCTGCAATTAATCCTGCGCCGCAATAAAAAACTCCGGATTCACCAATAAAATCATACGCTCCGCCATCAAACTTAATTACCGGCAATATTTTTTCCTTTGTCAAGCCGCATAAGTTAAATTCAAATTTGTCTCTTTCATCATATTCATCGTAAAATTCTAAAATTTCAGTAACATACGTTGTATGCCTTTCTTCATGATAGCTATTCATAAGCGTAAAAATATACTTATTTACAATATGCAGCTTTCCAAACTCCTCCATGAATTTCACGGCAGCATCAAAGGTCTGATACCCATGGCTTTCCCAAAATTCGATCTGGTCGGAAATATCCACTTTCCTACCGGGATACCAACCAGCTTTTCTCAATTGCTGCTCGGCTATTTGGTTTAGCATATCATTCATCTCCCCGTCTGATAATAATAGCTGAAATATAGTGCTGTTTACATTATAATAAAAAATAATTTATCAGTCAACAGCTTTTTACGGGAAAAGCCGAAAAATAATGCGGGATTTGATATGTACGCTTTACAAAACAATAAAATCTCCCGAAATTTTGCACTCCCAGCGAAAAACACTTGCAAAACCGCAAAATATATGGTATAATAATTAGGTATTATTGTCTGTGGCTTGTCCGCAGCGAAAAATCAAGAGAAAAGAGGAACTTATATGGAGCTTGATATGGTCAAATACCTTGCAAAGCTTGGAAAGCTGAGCTTCACCGATGAGGAGCTTGAGCAGGCTGTCAAGGATATGACAAGCATTATCGAAATAATGGATACCATCAAGGAAATAGACATTGCCTACGACCCTCTCAAGGACAATCACAACGTTTATCTTAAAGATCTCAGAAAGGACGAGGCTAAGCCCTCTCTCCCCACCGAAAAGCTTTTGCAGAACGCCGTACAGAGCGAGAACTGCTTTGTAGTGCCCAAGGTCGTTGAATAAAAATTAAGGAGTTGTGTTTAATGGAAGTAACTTCCCTTACCATAAAGGAAATGCGCAGCAAGCTTGACAAGA
This sequence comes from Oscillospiraceae bacterium, assembly GCA_017829005.1. Classification (GTDB taxonomy): domain Bacteria; phylum Bacillota; class Clostridia; order Oscillospirales; family Ruminococcaceae; genus Huintestinicola. The sequence goes on from JAGAJF010000148.1 coordinate 43,908, forward strand.
AGGAAATTTCCTCCCCCGAGCTTACAAAGGCATACCTTGACAGGATAAAGGCTGTGGACGGAAGCCTTGAGAGCTACATCACCGTCACCGAAAGCGAAGCTATGACTGCTGCCGAAGCGGCTCAGAAGAAAATTGACGCCGGAAACGCTTCACCTCTCTGCGGAATACCCCTTGCCATCAAGGACAATATCTGCACAGACGGCGTAAAGACCACCTGCGCTTCAAAAATGCTTGAGAATTTCATTCCTCCCTACAACGCTACCGTTATGGAGAAGCTTGAAGCCGAGAATATCGTAATGCTGGGCAAGACCTCTATGGACGAGTTCGCAATGGGCGGCTCTACCCAGACCTCCGCATTCAAGAAAACTAAAAACCCCTATGACCTGACAAGAGTTCCCGGCGGTTCTTCCGGCGGCTCCGCTTCGGCTGTGGGCGCAGACCTTTGTGCTGCGGCTCTCGGCTCTGATACAGGCGGATCTATCCGTCAGCCCTCCTCCTTCTGCGGAGTTACGGGACTCAAGCCTACCTACGGCAGAGTTTCCCGTTACGGTCTTGTGGCATTCGCAAGCTCACTTGACCAGATAGGTCCTATTGCAAGAAGCGCCGAGGACTGCGGAATTATTCTTAATGCCATTGCAGGCTACGACCCCCACGACGGCACAGTTTCCAAAAATCCCGTTGATGATTATACATCAAAGATCGGTATGGATATGAAGGGCGTCAAGATCGCCGTTCCTGCGGAATTTTATGCAGAGGGCATTGACGATGTGGTAAGAAAGACCGTTCTTGCTGCGGCTGACAAGTACAAGGAAATGGGTGCAGAGCTTGTTGAATGCTCAATGCCTTCTCTGAAATATGCCGTTGCCGCATACTACCTCATTTCTTCCGCAGAGGCTTCCTCAAACCTTTCCCGTTATGACGGAATAAAGTACGGTCACAGAAGCGATATTGCAGGCAACTACAACGAGCTTGTGACCGCTTCAAGAAGCGAGGGCTTCGGCGACGAGGTCAAGAGACGTATCCTCCTGGGAAACTACGCTCTCTGCTCGGGCTACTATGACGCATACTACGGCAAGGCTATGGCTCTCAAGCAGAAGATCAGAGAGGAATATGGCGAGATATTCGAGAAATGCGATATGATACTCACTCCCACCGCTCCTACCGTTGCATACGGCGTGAACGAGAATATCGACGACCCCAAGAAGATGTATCAGGCAGATATCTGCACCGTTACAGTTAACATCGCTTCTCTTCCTGCAATTTCCACCACCTGCGGCTATGACGAAAAGGGTATGCCCATCGGTATGTCACTTATCGGCAGAATGTGGGACGAGGCTTCCATTATCGGTGCCGCAGACGCATTTGAAAAGAATTTCAGCCGCATTGCGGCAAAAATATGATCAGAAAGGGTGAATGAAGCTATGTCAGTATCAGATTACATTCCCGTTATCGGTCTTGAAATACACTCGGAGCTGCTTACCAATTCAAAGGTATTCTGCACCTGCTCCGCTGAATTCGGCGGCGACAGAAATACCCGCTGTTGCCCCGTTTGCTCGGGTATGCCCGGAACTCTTCCCGTTATCAATCAGACTGCTGTTGAATATGCGGTAAGAGCAGGCTATGCTTTAAACTGCGACATCAATAAATTCTCCGTTTTCGACAGAAAGAACTACTTCTATCCCGATCTCCCCAAGGCGTATCAGATATCCCAGATGCCCCTTCCTCTGTGCATTAACGGCTCTGTGCCCATCGAGTACGAGGAGAACGGCGAGAAGAAGCAGAAAACTATCCGCATCAACCGTATCCACCTTGAAGAGGACGCAGGAAAGCTTATCCACGATGATTTGAACGGCGTTTCCCTCTGCGACTACAACCGCTGCGGAATACCCCTTATCGAGATAGTTACCGAGCCCGATATGTCCTCTCCCGAGGAGGCAAGGACTCTCGTTGAGACTATTGCACTTCTGCTCCAGTATTCGGGCGTTTCCGACTGTAAGATGGAGCAGGGCTCTATCCGTGCGGACGTTAACATCTCCCTTATGAAAAAGGGCGACACCGAGTTCGGCACAAGAGCCGAGATAAAGAACGTTAACTCCCTCAAGTCCATTTACCGTACCATTGAGTTTGAGATAAAGCGTCAGGCGCAGATACTCGACCGTGGCGGCAAGGTAGTCCAGGAGACAAGACGTTTTGACGCAAACCGCGGCGAAACCAAGTCTATGAGAACCAAAGAGGATGCTCACGATTACAAATATTTCCCCGACCCCGATATCCTGCAGGTAAACTTCTATGACGAGGACCTTGAGAGGATAAAGAATTCTCTCCCTGAAATGCCCAAGGACAGACTTGCAAAATATATCGGCTTCGGCATTCCCGAGAAGGAAGCAAAGGTCATCGTCAACACCAAGAAGATATCCGACCTCTTTGAGGAAGCGCTTAAATGCTACAATAATCCCAAGTCTCTCGTGAACTTCATCAACGGCGAGATAATGAGACGTATGAACTTAGGCGAGATAGACATTGACAAGCCCATGTTCACCGCCGCAGATATCGCAAAGCTGGTGGAGATGTCCGACACCGACAAGGTAACAAAGAACGATGCTAAGGAAATTTTCCGTGAAATGGCTGAAAAGGGCGGCGACCCCGAGGCTATCGCAAAGCGTGAGGGTATGCTCATTGTCAGCGATACGGGCAAGGTGCTTGAGGTCATCGAAAAGGTGCTTGCCGCAAACGAAAAGGCTGTTAATCAGTACAAGGGCGGCGACGTCAAGGTATTCGGTTTCCTTATGGGACAGTGCAACAAGGAGCTGAGAGGTGCGGCTACTCCCAAGGTAGTCAAGGAAGAGCTTGAGAAGAAACTCAAGTCGCTTTGATATCAGAATAAATAATTTTTTAGGGGGACGTTTTCGTCTCCCTATTTTTTTGCTTGAATTTTTATGCGTTATGTGTTATACTAAAGAAAAGGGAGGCATGGCTATGGGACGTGACGTTGTATCGGCAAAGCTTGATGTGATATTCAAGAAAATTTTTACGGAAAACAGGGATATGCTCCACGATTTTATCTCGGCAATTCTTGATATTCCCAGCGAAAAAATTACAGAAATAACCATAACAAATCCCGAGCTTCCGCCCGAGAGCGCTTTGGGAAAATTCAGCAGGCTTGACCTTAGTTTAAAAGTTGACGACAAGCTTGTGAATGTGGAAATTCAAGTAAAGGAACACGCCGATTATCGTGACAGGACGCTATTTTACTGGGCGAAGCTTTACACCTCGGAGCTTAAAAGCGGCGAGGATTACGGCGACCTCAAGCAGACCATTGCAATTAACATCATAAATTTCAATATGTTCGGCGGTGAGAACTACCATAATGAAGTTGTGACCACCATCAAGGACACGGGAGAAATTTTCTCGGATAAATTCTCCATTCATTTCTTTGAACTTAAAAAGATAAGCCGCAAGCCAAACCCCAAAAACAGGAAGGAGCTGTGGCTGCAGTATATCAATGCCGACAAGGAGGAGGAGCTTGCTATGATCGAAAATACCAATGTGCCTATAATGCAGAAAGCGGTAAGAGTTATTTATGATATGAGTGAGGACACACGTGTCCGTGAGATAGCACGTATGCGTGAAAAGGCTCTCCACGACGAGGCTACTTATCTGAGAGAGGCAATGGAAAAGGGAATAGTTCAAGGCAGAGCTGAGGGCAGAGCTGAGGGCATAGCCGAGGGCAGAGCTGAAAGAGACGATGAGATCATTGCCCGAATGAAAGCAATAGGTTATTCAGACAATGATATTAAGAGTATTTTTGGCTTATGAGTGAAGAAAAATTCAGAGTAATTTACGATACGAGCGAGAAAACGAGAATAAAGGAGCTTGCCCGTATGCGTGAAAAGGCTCTTCACGACGAGGCTACTTATCTGAGAGAGGCAATGGAAAAGGGAATAGTTCAAGGCAGAGCCGAGGGTTTTGCTCTTGCAAAGGAAGGTTTTATTGCTAAGCTTAAAGCCAAAGGAATGACCGATTCGGAGATTGCGGATTTTCTTGAATAACCAAAATATCTCCCCTTCATACCATAAAAGACGGTATGAAGGGGAGAATTTTATTTATCCGTTTTAAGGCTGCTGCCCATAATGTCCGAAACGTCCGTAATAGTTACAAAGGCTTTAGAGTCGTGCTTTGCAACGATGGCCTTGAGCTTTGCTATCTGGAAACGGTTCACCACAAAGTAAATTATGGTCTGCTCCTTGCCCATGTAATAGCCGTGAGACTGAATGTGTGTTATGCCGTGACCGAAGGTCTCGGAAAGGTCCTCGCTTATCTCGTCCTTTTTGCTTGTGATTATCATAGCAGACTTTGCCTTGTCGAAGCCCTCGACGATAAAGTCAACGGTCTTGATGGCGGCGCAGTAGGTGATTATTGAGTAAAGAGGAAGGATAAAATCGCTCAGAATAGCGCCTGCTGTGATGTAAAGGACGGCATTATATATCATAACAAAGTTGCCCACCGTAAGACCCAGCCGCTTTGCAAATATGACCGCCATAACTTCTATTCCGTCAATGGCACCGCCGAAGCGGATAGTGAGACCGCTGCCCACGCCCGAGATAAGTCCGCCGAAAATAGCGCACAAAAGCAGATCGTTTCCCGCAACAGGAGAGCCTGCGCTCAGGTCAAAGCCGCATAAATACGTGATTATGTAGGAGGCTGCCGAATACACAATGACCGCAAAGATGGAATAGACCGTAAAATGCATACCCTGCATTTTCGTTCCGAATATAAAAAGGGGAACGTTCAGGATAATGAGGAACACCGACATAGGTACCGCAGGGAGCAGCCTGCACATGAGCATCGAGGTTCCCGAAATTCCACTGTCGTAGAGGTGAACGGGGGCTAAAAACAGATTTACTCCAATGGCATTGATAATGCCTGCCGCAAGGAGCAATATGAAATTCACTGCCTTGAACTCGCCCAAAAAGCCTTTTGCTTTCATAACATATACGCTCTCCTTTTCTTTGTTATTATAATTATAGTATAATATATTCCGAAAATCTTGTCAATGCCAACGGGGATTGCATTTCAATTTTGTAGGATATCCTCAAAACACGCTGACAATGCGGCTTGAAATAGTGCAAGGCTATGATTTTAATGCATTTCACTTGAAAACTGTTTCCTGTGTGGTATAATTAGTATGACAATGTATGCATACAAGTCGAACAATTTAATAAAGGCAAGCGGTGCCCCGGCGGGCTTTTCTGTCCGGTCCGGGGGTAAAAGGGAAACAGGTGAAAATCCTGTGCGATCTCGTCACCGTGATAAGGGAGCGAACGGGCAAAGCCTTGAAAAAAGGCAGTCACTGACCATAGCGGTCGGGAAGACGTCCCGTAAGTGCTGATCTTTAAGCCGGGAAACCTGCCGCTTGTCTGTACAGAGTTTAAATACTCAAGATCACGAGGTATTGATCGTACATATCGGACACCGCCAAAAATTTTTTAAATGGCGGGGGTCTTGTTTGCTGTACCCTCTTTACGTATCGTAGGAGGGCATTTTTTGTCAATACCTCCGAAAAAACGGAGGAGTTTTTTATGAAAAGGTCAAAGCATATTCTTGCGGCTGTTACAGCGCTTTTAGTTTTGTCGGCAATGACAGCCTGTGGTGGAACAAACAACAGTGAAAACACTTCGGAAACTGTTTCGGAGACTGTCTACGAAGCAGTACAGACTGAGCCGACAGAGCAGTCCGAAGAAACTGTTCAGTCCGAAGTAACCGAGGAGACTTCCGCACAGAAAGAAGTCTCGGAAGAGGACGAAGAAAACTATGATACAGGAGACGCATCATTGGATAATGTAAGAAATCAGGACGATATCGGCGAAAACGAGCTTTTGGTGGTAAGCTTCGGCACAAGCTATAACGACAGCCGCCGCCTTACTGTGGGAGCAATTGAAAACGACCTTGAAGCGGCGTTCCCCGATTATTCCGTAAGACGTGGATTTACCTCAAATATCATTATCGACCACGTTCAGAGGCGTGACGGTATTCTTATTGACGATATTGACGCCGCTCTCACCCGTGCGGCTGACAACGGAGTCAAAAATCTTGTTATCCAGCCCACTCACCTTATGAACGGCATCGAGTATGACGAGATAGTGGAAAAAGCGGCAAATTATTCCGACGCCTTTGAAAAGGTGGTATTCGGCGAGCCGCTTCTCACAAGCGATGAGGATTTTGAAAGAGTGGTAAAAGCAATTACCGATGATACCAAGGAATATGACGACGGGGAAACTGCCATCTGCTTTATGGGTCACGGAACGGAGCATTCCGCAAACGGCGTTTACACGAAAATTCAGGAGCTTTTTACCGCAGGGGGCTATAATAACTATTATATCGGAACCGTTGAAGCTGCTCCCACTCTTGATGATGTTATGGCTTTAGTCAAGGCAGGAAATTACAAGAGAGTTGTTTTACAGCCTCTTATGGTAGTTGCGGGCGACCACGCAAACAACGATATGGCAGGCGACGAAGAGGATTCATGGAAAAGTGTGTTTGAGAGCGAGGGATATGAAGTTGTCTGCGTTCTTAAAGGTCTGGGCGAAAATGAGGAAATAAGAAAAATTTACGCCGACCACGCTCAGGCGGCAATTGACTCTCTGAACCGATAACCATATTATACACAGCAGACCTCTCTCCGTTTATACGGAGGGAGACTGCTTTTAGATAAAGGAATGAAAAAGATGAATAAAAAATCAAATCTGTCTCTCCTGCTTGTGATATCGTTGCTTATGATGACCGCCTGCGGAAATACGGATAGTAACAATTCTAATGAAACCACAATATCCGAAGCTGTTTCCGAGGTAACGGAAAGCACAAATGACGTTGCCGAGGGAGCAGAAACAGTTCCAAACGGGCTTGTTATCCCCGAGGATATGACGCCTGTTTATGCCGACAGCCTAAAGGACGGAGAATATAACATCAAGGTGGACTCAAGCTCCTCAATGTTTACAGTTACCGACTGTGTTCTTACCGTATCCGAGGGAAAAATGACCGCCCGAATGACAATGGGGGGAACGGGATATCTGTATGTATTTATGGGCAAGGGAGAGAATGCCTCCGAGGACGGGTATATCTCCTTTGAGGAAAATTCCGACGGAACACATTCCTTCACCGTTCCCGTGGAGGGGCTTGATATGGGCATTGACTGCGCCGCATTCAGCAAAAAGAAGGAAATGTGGTATGACCGCACTCTCCTTTTCCGTGCGGACTCCCTTCCTGCGGACGCTTTTGCAGATGGTGTTATCAATACTATCGAAAGTCTGGGACTTGCGGACGGTGAATATACCGTAGATGTGTCCCTTGAAGGCGGCTCGGGCAGGGCAAAGATAAATTCTCCCGCAAGGCTCACCATAGAAAACGGAGAAGCATTTGCCGAAATTGTCTGGGGCAGCTCAAATTATGACTGTATGACCGTTGGCGGCGAGAAATATTATCCTCAGAACACCGAGGGCAATTCGGAATTTGTAATTCCTGTAACGGGCTTTGACTACAAAATGCCCGTCTTTGCAAACACCACCGCAATGAGCACTCCCCACGAGATCGAATATACCTTGTATTTCGACTCGGCAACAATTACGGCAGAATGAGAAATCTTATAAAGCTTGCAGGAATACTTCTCTGCACCATAGTGTTCTGTGCCTGTTCAAAGAAAGCCGATACAGACGGATTTTCCCTTGAAAATGCAAAGCCTGTGGGACAGATGGAGCTTATGTATGCCAATCAGTTTTCGGTCGCTCATTACGAAAAGGGAATTTCCCTTGTGACCATATCTGACGGGGAAAAATATCTCCTTGTTCCCGAAAATGAAAATGTGGAGGGGCTGACGGGAGATATCACCCTTATCCGCACTCCTGCTGATAATATCTACCTTGCCGCCTCCTCCGCAATGGATATGTTTTCAGGCATTGGTGCAATGGGTAATATCCGAGCCACAGCCACCCTTGAAAGAGACTGGGCGCTGCCAGAAGTAAAAGAAGCAATGGCGAATGAGGATATCCTCTATGCCGGAAAATACTCCGCACCCGATTACGAGCTTATCCTGTCCGAGGGGTGCGGTCTTGCCATTGAGTCAACAATGATATACCACAAGCCCGAGGTAAAGGAGCAGCTTGAGCGGCTTGGAATACCTGTGCTTATCGAGCGCTCAAGCTACGAAACTCACCCCCTGGGACGGCTTGAATGGGTAAAGCTGTACGGACTTCTGACGGGCAGAGAGGAAGAAGCCGAGAGGCTTTTTTCGGAGCAGGTAAGGCTTCTTGACAGCATTACCCAAAGCGGCAGTACGGGAAAGACCGCCGCATTTTTCTACATTTCATCAAACGGCTATGCTGTTGTGCGAAAGCCCGGGGACTATGTTTCCCGAATGATAGAGCTGGGGGGCGGCGAGTATATTTTTTCTCCCGAGGAGTTAAATGTTGATGAAAATGCTCAGTCCACAATAAATATGCAGTTTGAGGTCTTTTATTCCGAAGCAGCGATGGCAGATGTGCTTATTTACAACAGCACCATTGACGGGGGAATGGAAACCCTTTTGCAGCTTACAGAAAAAAACAGTCTCCTTTCCGAATTTAAGGCGGTGAAAACGGGAGATGTGTGGTGTACGGATAAAAATATGTTCCAGCAGACAACGGGAGCGGCGGAGGTCATTCGTGAGATGAACCTTATTTTTACGGGAGAAGCCGAGGACAATATGGAATATTTTTACAGGTTAAAATAATCGGCAGAAGGGAGAGTATGAAATGAAAAAGGAGACAAAGCGGTATATCTTGGGCTACACTATCCTTGTGCTGCTCCTGCTTTTCCTTATGGCGGCAAGCCTTTTTTCGGGCAGCGTCAGCTTTTCCCCCGAAGAGGTCATAAAAGTCCTTACGGGAGCGGAAAGGGGAACCACAGCCGCAAATATCATACTCTCCATACGCCTGCCGAGAATGCTTGCGGCAATGGTGCTTGGGGGCGGACTTGCGGTTTCGGGATATCTTTTACAGACCTATTTTGCAAATCCCATTGCGGGACCTTTTGTCTTGGGAATATCCTCGGGGGCAAAGCTGACGGTTGCAATGGCGATGATATTTTTTCTGCAAAGGGGAATTCCCCTTACCTCGGGAGCGCTTATCATATCCTCATTTGCAGGCTCAATGCTGTCCATGGGCTTTATCCTTGCGGTGTCACCAAAGGTCAAGCGAAGCTCTATGCTTGTGGTGTGCGGCGTTATGATAGGCTACATCTGCTCGGGAATAACCGATATTGCGGTCACATTTGCGGACGACTCCAATATCGTCAATCTCCACAGCTGGTCAATGGGCAGCTTTTCGGGAATAGATTCGGAAGATGTGAAAGCCTTTTCACCCGTAATATTTATCTGTCTCGGGGCGGCATTTCTGATGTCAAAGCAGATAAACGCATACCGCCTGGGAGAGGTATACGCACAAAGCTCGGGGGTGAATATCAAGGCGTTCAGAGTGGGGCTGATACTTGTCTCAAGCCTGCTTTCCGCCGCCGTGACCGCATTTGCGGGGCCTGTTTCCTTTGTAGGGATAGCCGTTCCTCATCTTATCAAAAAGCTTTTTAAAACTGCCGACCCGAAGCTTATTATCCCTGCCGCATTTCTGGGGGGAGGGGTATTTTGCCTTATGTGCGACCTGCCTGCAAGGATACTTTTTGCCCCCTCGGAGCTTAGCATAAGCTCGGTAACGGCTCTTGCGGGTGCGCCTGTGGTCATAAGTATAATGGCTGGGCGGCACCGAGAGCAATGACTCCTTTATTATTTATTCTTTTTTATTTATTCTTTATTCTTTAAAGCTATGTTCCGGGCGGCGGTTGAATTTTGCGGATAAATATGATATAATACCCAAAAAGAGAAACGCTGAATAAATCAAATTGCAAGCAGGCTCAGCCTGTTTTAAAACTGCGAGGAAAAACTATGCCTGAAAAATCATTTAAAATATATCAGATATCTGCCGGCTGGATAATGGGATATATCAGCGACGGGGAAAACACCATTTCCTTTTGCGCAAGCTATCTTTCAAATTTTCTTGATGATCTTATGTCGGGACTGATATACATTCTCGGCAGATCGCCCCGGGACGAGCCGAAAAACTCATTCAGAGTGTTTGAGGAGCCTGCATATTCAATATGGAATATGGGAACTTCAAGCGAGCAGCTCATATTTCACGCTGTGACCTATGAATCTCAGAAATCCGATAAAGAAATTGATAATAAAACCGTACAGATCAAAAAAGAAACATTCATAAATGATCTAATTGATGAAATGCAGGATATCCTGCAGCGTTTTGGTTTGTATGGCTTTCGTTTTGAATGGGGATATGAATTTCCCCTTAGCTTATTCCTGCAATTAAAAGACATAAGAGATAAAACACAGCTGCTTACATTATCGGAAAAAGACGGCTCCCATAATTTGGGCTTAGAATATTGTTCTTCAAGCTTTGAATGTGAGTGTGAGTTTTTGACGGACTTATCCCAAAAGAATAAAGAAGAAAGAATAAATAATAAAGAATAAAGAACCCGGTTTTTTGAAATTGCAAAAAGGAGGAGGGTGCAGAATGCAGGAAACAGTCCTTACCGCCAACGACCTTGCGGTGGGCTACGGCTCGGAAATACTCATTGACAATATCCGCATATCCCTCCTCCCGGGGGAAATAGTCACCCTCATAGGACCCAACGGCGCAGGAAAATCCACTATACTCAAAACCATTTCCCGACAAATAAAACCCCTTGGCGGAGCCGTTTATATTGGTAAAGAGGAGCTTGCCGCTTTCAAGGGTGAGGAGCTTGCAAAAAAAATGTCCCTGCTAATGACGGTGCGGACAGACCCCGAGCTTATGACCTGCCGTGAGGCGGTGGGTGCGGGCAGATATCCTTATACGGGCAGGCTTGGCATACTTTCTCCCGAGGATAAGCGTGCGGTGGCTGAGGCAATGGAGCTTACAGATGTGTCATTGCTTGCGGACAGGGACATTTCCCGAATAAGCGACGGACAGCGGCAAAGGGTAATGCTTGCGAGAGCTATATGTCAGGAGCCAAAAATACTTGTCCTTGACGAGCCCACCTCATTTCTTGATATCCGCCATAAGCTCAAGCTCCTTGACATTCTCCGCCGACTTGTACGTGAAAAGGGGCTTGCGGTGATAATGTCAATGCACGAGCTTGATATGGCGGAACGTATCTCCGACCACGTTATATGCGTGGGGAACAATGGCATTGAGGGGCAGGGAACACCCGAGGAAATATTCACAAAGGAGCGGATAACTGCTCTCTACGGCATTGAAAAAGGCAGCTTCGAGGAACGCTTCTGCACAGCGGAGCTTGCTCCTCCCACGGGCGAACCGAGAGTGTTTGTAATTGGCGGAAACGGCAGGGGAACGGGAGTGTTCCGCAGGCTCCAGAGGCTTGATATCCCCTTTGCGGCGGGAGTTATCCACGAAAACGACATTGATTTTCCTGCGGCAAAGGCACTTGCGTCAAGGGTCATATCCGAAAAGCCCTTCGAGCCTGTTTCGTATGAAAATGAGCAGGCGGCAAGGGCGCTTATTGACAGCTGTGAACAGGTCATCTGCAGTATTGACAGCTTCGGCTCTATGAATGCCGCTAACGGCAGGCTGAGAGACTATGCCGAAAAACAGGGGAAACTTAGAAAATAAGATGAGCGGTTATCACCATATAATGAGAATAGCCGCAAAAAATTTATCTTGACAACCAAATTAAAATATGCTATACTGAAAATAAAGAAGCAGCCGTGCAGACGGCGTGCCTCCATTGATGGTTTATGTCGCTAACTTGATGTTAGACAACTAACCGCTCAACTGACACTTGGGCGGTTAGTCTTTTTTGTCGCTTCTGTACTTCAGAATTTCTATGATAAGGCGAATTACGTCAACCACAAGAGCTGACAACGCACATACTTCGATAATCGTCATACAATCTGCACCTCCCTCCCATTGAAATTTGCGAGGGGAAAGAGGAGACACACCGCCTGCCGTCAGAGTATTTAAACTCTATTGGCTGCTTCGGTACTATGTACCGATTTAATTATACATTTTCGGACAAGATTTGTCAAGCGTTTATTTTTTCGCCTGATGGTCTTTTTTATGATTTCCCTCGGTTGACATACAAGCCATAATGTGCTATAATCTGAACTGATAGAAAAAGTGAAAGGATCTGCGGAAAATGATAACCTACAGAAAAGCAAAGCCTGCGGATATCCCAACGCTCATAGAGCTTCGTCTCGGGTATATGCACGAGACCCACGAAGACCTTGAGCAGTCAGTGTTTGACGAGATAGCCGATAAATCAAAGGGATATTTTCAGGAGCATCTTAACAGAGACTGCGTTGTATATCTTGCGGAGGAGGACGGCAAAGCGGCAGGCTGCGTTTTCTTCCTGCTTATAAATAAGCCCGCCAGCCCCCTGTTCATTACGGGAAAAACGGGAACGCTGATGAATGTCTATACCCTTCCCGAGTTTCGCAGAAGAGGAGTGGGCGAAACTCTTGTGAATATGGCGATAGAGGACGGCAAGGCTTGGGATCTGTCATACATAGAGCTTCGTGCCACAAAGTGCGGATATCCTCTGTACAAAAAGCTTAAATTCATCGAGGACAAGTCCATTTATATGTCAATGAAGCTGAGCTTCACCGAAGAATGAAAGGAATGAATAAAGTGAAAAGATCATCAACAGCTTTCGGTGCTGCCGATATACTTCTCCCCGCCGCTCAGGATATGAGCAAATGGGCAGTGGTTGCCTGTGACCAGTTCACCTCACAGCCCGAATACTGGGAGGACGCCGCAAATATCGCAGGAGACTGCTCCGCATTAAAGCTTATTCTCCCCGAAGCATATCTTGAAAGCCCCGATGCTGAAAAGCGTATCGAGGATATACGCCGCACAATGAACGATTATCTTGACAAAGGCATTTTCAAGGAATACAAGGATTCACTTATATACGTGGAGCGCACCGACAGCACGGGCAAGCTCCGTCAAGGACTTGTGGGTGTGATAGATCTTGAGCAGTATGATTTCCGCAAAGGCAGCACATCACCCGTCAGAGCCACCGAAGCTACAGTTGCCGAGCGCATACCCCCCAGACTCAAGGTGAGAAGAGGCGCACCACTGGAACTTCCCCACATAATGATACTCATTGACGACCCCGAAAAGACGGTTATCGAGAAGATAAGCGAAAAGAAAAGCTCCCTTGAAAAGGTATATGATTTTACTTTAATGAAAAACGGCGGCAGTATCAGGGGCTACCTTGTACAGGGCGAGGATATCGACGCCTGCGACAAGGCTCTTGCGGAGCTTGGCAGCAAAGAAAGCTTTGAAAAACGCTATGGCATAAAGGACGTTCCCGTTCTGCTGTATGCAATGGGCGACGGAAACCATTCCCTCGCCACCGCAAAGGAGTATTACGAGGAATTAAAGCGTGAAAATCCCGATAAGGATATGTCCTCCCACCCTGCCCGATATGCTATTGCAGAGGTAGTAAATCTCCATAGCGATGCACTTGAGTTTGAGGCTATCCACAGGATAATCACCGATATCGACACCGCAGATCTCCTTGAGAAAATGACCTCCGCACTTGGACTTACCGAAATTATTTCCGATAATATGCAGTCCTTTGAATGGGTAACAGGCGGCGATACAAAGAGGTATGGAATATCAAAGCCCACCTCAAATCTCACCGTAGGAAGCGTTCAGAGCTTCCTTGACGGATATCTTAAAGAAAACGGCGGCAAGATAGACTACATTCACGGCGCAGATGTGGTAAAACGTCTTGCGGCTGCTCCCCGAAGCGCAGGCATACTTCTTCCCGATATGGGCAAGGAGGAGCTTTTCCCAACGGTAATAAAGGACGGCGCACTCCCGAGAAAGACCTTTTCTATGGGTCACGCCGAGGACAAGAGATATTATGTTGAAGCAAGGCGCATAAAATAATGACTGCCCGTTCTGCGGATTTTGCAGAACGGGCAGTCATTATTTTAAACAAACCAAATTGGAATTTGGCAGCTGCAGGCTCAGCCTGTTTCAAGCTCCGAGGCAATTTTCATTGCCTCCTCATTGACCGCCCTGTAATTTTCCAGAAGCTTGTCAATATCTTCGGAAATAGGCTCCCAGTTTCCGTCTTTTGCGGCAAACTCGTGGGTGCGGGCTTCTTCGGAAAGAGCGACAGCGCCTATGTTCAGAGAGGTGCTTTTTAAGGAGTGGGCAACAATGCGGTAGTTGTCAATATCCTTTTGCTCATAAAAATCACGAAGCTTTTTTATTCTCTCCTCAAATTCCTCGCAGTAGGTCTGGAGGATAATCATAAAAAGCTCCTCGCTGTCGCCGCAGTAGGTCATTGCAACGCTTTTGTCTATAAGAGCGGCAGGCTTTTCATCGGCTGTTTTCTTTGTTTCTGCCGTTTTTTCAGAAGCAATATCTTCGTTAGCCTTTTCTTCGGTAATATGTACAAGCTGGGGGGGCAGAAGCTTTAAGAGCATTTTTTCAAGGCTGTTTCCCGAGATGGGCTTAGGCAGGTAGTCCTCAAAGCCGTATTCCACATACATATCCCTTGCACCGGAAATTGCATTTGCGGTCAGGGCGACAACGGGCATTCCCAGAGCCAGATTTTCCTCCCGTATCTTTTTCAGGGTCTCCACGCCGTCCATTTCGGGCATCATATGGTCAAGAAGCAGGACATCATATTTATTTGTTCTGAGCCGATTAAGACATTCAAATCCGTTTGAAGCACAGTCCACCTGTATGCCCGTGGGCTTTAAAAGTCCCTCGGCAACGAGAAGATTTGACCTGTTGTCATCGGTAACGAGAACACGTGCTTCGGGAGCGGTGAAGCTCTCGCGATATTTTCTTCGGTCGGAAGTGCATTCGCTGCGGGTGCAGAATTCGCCCGAAGGCTCGGCACTTATCACCTTCTGAGGGAGCTTTATAATAAATTCCGAACCTTCGCCATAAACGCTTTCCACCTCAATGGTGCCGTTCATCATAGAAACAAGGCGTGAGGTGATTGAAAGTCCCAGACCCGTATCCTCGATATTTCTGTTTCGTACCTGATCCACACGGGTAAAGCCGCTGAAAAGCTTTTCCCTGTCCTCTTCCTTAATGCCCCTGCCTGTGTCCTTGACCGAGAGAATGAGCATAATAGTGTCCAAAGAGTGCTTTTCAAAGCCTGCAGTAAGGGTGACAGAACCCGAGTCGGTGTATTTAACGGCGTTTGTCATAATGTTTGTGAGTATCTGCCTGATACGGACCTCGTCACCGAAAAGACAGCTGGGTATTTTGGGGTCGGCGTTTATTTTTAGCTCAAGTCCCTTTTCCTCAAAGCGGCGGTTCAGCATATTAACAGTATCATTTACCACCGAGGCTATCTGATATCTTACGGGAACTATCTCCATCTTGCCCGACTCTATCTTTGAGAAATCAAGGATATCGTTAATAAGGGACAAAAGGAGCTTTCCCGAGGTCTCCACGTTGCAGGCGTAATTTATAATGCTTTCGTCCTCGGCTTCACGGAGGATAAGCTCGTTCATTCCAAGAACGGAATTGAGGGGAGTACGTATCTCGTGGGACATATTTGACAGAAAGTCCGATTTGCTCTTTGTAGCGGCTCTTGCCTCGTCGCACTTGTCCTCGACAATTTTCAGAAGGTCGTCCAGACTGCGCTCCTGCTCTCTGTTTCGGCGGTCTCGCAGCTCAACGAATTTGATAACATTCCGACACATCCACTGAATGCCCATAACAGTCAGGGCGCAGGCGATGTATTGAAGGGGGTTTGCCGCTCTTTGAAATCCAATAACGGAGGGAATGCCAAAAACTATAAAAATGCCTGTCATCAGAATGCTTTGGAACCGCATAAAGCCCGAGTCCATATACATAAGCATTATTGCGCACTGCAAAGCCATAGTGCAGAAGAATATGGTGGTGCTTTCGAAAATGCATCCCAGCAATACGGCGATAAGCATAAAGGAAACGCTCTGTAATAACTGATAGGACAGCTTTTTTATCCTTTTCTGGAGAAATACCAGCGTAAGAAATACCCCCAGCAGGAAAAAACCGCTTGCTGTGCGTATGGGGAAGGAAGCCGACTTCATTACCGACGCCGAGATAATAACTATTATTGCTCCCACAAAGAAGAAAAACAAGCCGTTTTTGCTTCCACGGTTAAAATCCTCATTCATTTATGCCGCCCCCTTCTGTTTCCTTTGGAATTGTTATTCCCTTCGGAACTACAAATTTCAAGCCCTTGCGAATGATCTCTGCTTCAAGGAAGGATATCCCGCTCTGCAGCTCGCCATCGAAATTCAGCATAAAGGGTGAGCCGTCTGTACGGCGAATGCTGAACCGCTTAAATTCTCCGCAGCGGCATATCTTACGTGTGTGTTCCAGATCACGCTTGATAAGGGCGCCCATCATTTTTATTTCTTCGGCGGTATTAAGCTTCGGGGCGTTCAGATAGCCGCCTATGCCGTCAAAAACATTGTTTGATTCCGAAATATACAGATTGCCGCCGAAGAAGTTGCCGTTTCCGAAGATGGTCTCGGCAGTAATATCCGAGATCATTTTTCCGTCTATCTCAATATCGTAGCTTAGCTGCTTTGCAAGGAGTATGGAGTGGATTATGGCTGCATTGTAGGGCAGGCTGTCGTTAAATATCTGCAGGGGGCGGTAATTGTCCGTAAACATTACCGTATTGGAGTCAAGTCCAAATGATACAGTGTTAAGAGCATAGCCGCAGTTGGTCTTTATGTAGTCCACGTTAATAACATCGCCGTATATCAGCTCTTCAATGTTTTTAAAACGTTCTGCATCGCTGCCGAACACCTTGAGGAAGTCATTTGTCATTCCGCAGGGGAAAAACGCCACCTCTGCTTCGGAAAGATCCTCAAAGCCGCATAGCATATTTCGCATAGTTCCCGAGCCGCCGCAGCAGTAAAAGCGCAGCTTCTCCCCCTGGAAAAAATGCAGCACCTTTCCCACCAGCGTTTTTTCATAGCCTGCACATCTGGTATTGAACACGTAATAATTCAGTCCGCTTATCCGGCTGAGCCTGTCTCTCAGGTCATCTGCAAGACTATGCTGACCCGAGTAGGGATTGATTATAAAAATGTGAGTCACAAGCGATCTCCCCTAAATTTATTTTTGTCCATATTCCGACCGTTTCCGACACCTGTGGCAGAAACGGGAGAGAGCTATCCTCCCGTTATTTTGCTGTCAATCAAGCTCAACGGTCATTATCCTGCCGAGATAGGTGTCAAAGTTTATGCCGTTTTCCGTTGCGGCAACGTACTGGAGCGTTCTGGGACCAGAGGCACGGACGTAAACGCCGGCTTTTTCATATACCACGTTAAGTCTGCACTTCTTCTTCATAACCTGACCGATGGGCAGGGTGTTGGTGACAGCTTCGGCAAGGGGGGTGTAGAATATTTCAAAGGTGTCCTCGTCGGCATCGGTGAAGTTGTACCATACGTTGTAATCAGGCTTGCCCGCAAGGGTCATAGGCGCATTTTCATCGGACAGGATAGTAAAGCGTCCACGTTTGTTAAAGCCAATAAAATACTTGAATGGAATTTCTTCTTCCTTTGCGCTGAGAGCCTTGCGCTCGATAACACCGCCCTTGCGGCACATAATGAGACCGAATGCCACACCGGTTTTGCCTGTGGGACGCTCAAGGCTGCCCCGATTGGGGTCAATGCCCCTGCTTTCCATAAGCACGCACGCCTCCTCCGTACCCAGCGGAGGGTAGAGTATAAATTCAAATTCCCTGTCGGTATGAAGGGCATTTCTGAGCTTGTCCGCTCCTTCTGCAAATTTCTCCTTGAAAAGCTCGGAAACAAGCTTGTTTTTGCAGGAATTGCCCGCAAGCATAATGTTCACCCTGTCGGGAACAGAAGCGTTTGCAGCGGTGTAGGCAAGGCTCATAGAGGAGAAGAAATTGTCAATGCCCTTGCTGATATTGTCTCTGATAATGCCGATAAGCTTTTCAGCGGAGACCTCAAGCTCAAAGCGGGGGATAAGCTCCCCGTTCCTGTCAAAAAGGTCTACGCAGATAACGCCCCTCTGAAATTCCTCTGCATAGCCTTCCGTATTTTCCCACACGGGACGAAGATGCTCCATCATATGGCGCATATTTGCTTCTGCTTCCTTGGAGCGAGCCACCACAGCCGCAGAGCCTGCAAATTCGGGGCAGCGGGGAGGAAGGGTAAAGGTTATGCCCTTTTCGGCGATCTTGTCGTAATTATCGCGGAAAACGGTTACGGAAAGAAGCTCAAGGAGATTTTCTCCTCCCAGATATCTGTCTCCTCCTGCGCCGTAATTTTCAATTGTATAGTCGAATTTGCGCTTGTCGGAGGTCCTGCACACGCCAAAGTCGAAATCTGCCGTGCCGCCGCCGAAATCGAATATGCCGTAGTGAAATTCCTCGCCTTCCTCGGGAAATACGCCGTATTCTTTAAGTGCGCATACCGCATAAGCCGCAGGCTCGCTTACAGAGCCGTCCACGCGGAAATCCGCCATGACCTCCTCATTTTCGAGAATGGAAGGGGGCAGAGACTTCATAAGTCCCCGTTCAAAGGAGGCAGTTATCCTCTCCCGCACCGATTTTTCAAAGGTAACGGGGAAGGAAAGGTAATAGTCAAGGAAAATCCCGTTTCTCATATTGTTGATATACAGACCGATATAGTAAGCATACAGCTCAATGGGGTCAAAATCCGCAGCCTCACCGCTCATATAGGGCGGCAGGAGATATTCTCCCCCCGAGCGGTCGCATATCCTTAGAGGATAGCTGCCCTCGCCTGCCCATTGCTTTAGGTCGCAGAAGAAGGAGTAATAATCTCTGCTGGCGCTGTTTTTCATATCGGAGTAGGCAGTGTGGGATATGGGAAGGTCTTCCCATAAAGTTTCGGGTCTGCCCGTACGGGAATAGTATTTGGAAAGGAATGTGGTCATATCCGCAAATTCCATCACAGTGGGATTTTCGTAATGCTCCGCCTTGCCTGCGTCAGCAAGTCTGCCTGTGCCTATAGCCATAGGCAGAGTATGCTCGGAGGATTTCTGATATACCACAACGGTGCTTTTTGTGCCGAAGTCAATGGCGATTATGCCGTCCCTGTCCACATCGGCAAGGGGGTCTCTGGCAATTAGCGGCTCGGATATCTCAATGGCATAAGCAGGGTCGTCCCCCTCATTGCTCCACAGCTCCCAGTGCCCTCTGTTGGGGTCGGAGAGAAGCTTTTCATCATAGGGGTCGATGTCCGAACGGCGTTTTTCGCAGTTTAAAAGGCTTATTTTCAGTGCCTTGGAAAAATCCTCGTCAGCCTTTATCCTTGTGACCGCAAGAAGAGTGTCCATTGAGAAGTCAAGCCCGTTCACGCTGCCTGCGAAGGTGCCTGCGGCAATATCTCCCGAAAGCTTTTCGCAGTCGAAATATATATGCCCCTCGGGAGAGAGACCCATATATCCCCTGTCTGATTTATAAAGCCTTATAAGGTCGAAAAAGCTGTCCTCCTCGGCAGGAGACAGACCTGTCGGTACAAGCTCCTTGTCGAGAAGCACCATAATAAGCTCCTCGCCTGCAAGAGGAAGCCCGTTTTTACGGGTAAAGCGCAGGGAGGGGATACATACAGCCTCGTGATGATTTGCGGTATTGAAGCCGTAAACGGTGCCGTCTGAGGTATCGTAAGCCTTGGTAAGACCGCCGTCCTTGAAAGCGAAAAGCTTTCCCGAGAATTTTGACAGCTTCTCAACACCCGATGCTCTCAGCTCGGGCAGGGTCATAAGGTTACCCTCAAAGCCCTCAAAGCTTTTTATGAATTTAGTCTCGGCAAAGGAGAAGAAAACGTTCTGCTTTGACGGCTCGAACACATCAAGATCGGGAAATATGCCGCTTACGGCGGTATTGAACCACACATTGCGGTTGGATATTTTTACCCACAGTTCTCCCAGAGCAGAGAGAAGCTTTTTTATAAGCGGATCGAAAAGTCTGACCTGAGCCTCCACGGTCTGGGGAATACGGCTGATCACCGCATTGGCGATATAATCCCTTTCGGTGGGTATCAGGCTTATCTTTTTAGTATCCACGGTAATTCACGCCTTTCGTTATAGGGTAACAACAGCTTTTCTGATGACCTTGCCGTTTGCGGCGGCGATACAGCCCTGGAGCAGAACGGTCTTTATCCTGCCCTGCCTGGCGGTCCCCAGGTTGTGATGAAGCTCTTCGTTAAATTCATCTCCCGACTTTACCTCGGTGAGCTTGTATACGGGACGGGTAAAGGTGGAATTGTAGCAGGAGAGCAGATATGCATACAGCTCGCAGAGAACGGCAATGTCCGCCTTCGACTCCTCGTATCTGTTTATGGCAAGCTGCTCGGTATAGTCTCTGAGGCTCTTTAAATTCTCGGGGAGAATGCCGCAGAGGAATATTCCGCTCAGGGTGTTATTTTTAAATATGCCGCTCATTACCCGTGCGGAGCTTTCGGATAGGGTCTTGTATTTTTCATAAAGGGATATCTGCATAGCGTAGGAGCTGCAATAGCTGTTAAGGGTCTCCTTGCAGCGCTTGAGCTGGGAGGTAAGCTCGGCGTTTTCGGTCCGGAGCCTGCCGGTTTCAAGCTCTAAAAGGGCAATTTTTCGGGAGAGAGAGGCATTTTCCGCACTGAGAGCGGTGGTATCCGACCCGGGGAAAAGCTCGGTCTGACCCTCAAGCCTGTCCTCCTCAGCCTTTCCGGCGATAAGCTCCACAAGCTCCGCCTTTATCCTTTCGTCGCAAAGGGCTTCGGTAAATATTTCGTATAGCTTCTGCGGTTTCATAGCAGTATGTTCTCCTGTTTATTTAAATTGATTGGTTTCCTTGTCATATTCGTATCCCACAGCCCTCAGTCTGTTTTCAAGCTCCTCGGAGGATATATCCGCGTCCTCGCAGAGAGCCTCAAGAGAGGGATAGCAGTCCCTGAGCTTCATATTAACAACGCTCAGGAGCATTATGGGGTCATTTGGTAAATTTATGCTCATTTTTATGACCATTCCTTTCCTGAGAGTTTTGTGCTTTCCGAAAGGAAATCTTTGTCGGCAGACAAAGAAACAAAACTCGGGGTTTGAAAATCTTTGATTTTCAAACCATTTTCCTCGGATAATTTTATTCCACTTTATATTATACTCCATTTTTTGACTTTCTGCAAGGGGATTTTGCAATTCCTCGCAGATTTATGTGAAATTTATTTTCATAATGTGTATTACTGCTTGTTAACCAAACTATACACATGGCGCAGAGGTGCGGACGAGGATCACAGCAGAAGAAAAAGATGATATCTGTCCGCAAATAAAAAAGGGGGCTGACATAGTCCCCTTTTTGTGATATAGCTTATTATCAGTAATACTCCACCACATCGGAAATTTCCCCGTCTCTGTAAATGACCCTGGGGATACGCTTTGATATTCCGCATATCATCTCATAGCCGATAGTGCCGCATAGTCCTGCAAGGTCATCGGCGGTAATGGTCTCTGCACCTTCCGTACCTAAAAGCGTTACCTCGGTGCCTTCCTTAACATCAGGTATATCCGTAACATCAGCCATCAGCTGATCCATACATATCCTGCCGATAATGGGAGCCTTCCTGCTGTTTATTATCACATATCCCTTGCCCGAAAGGCTTCTTGAGTAGCCGTCTGCGTAGCCTATGGGAATGGTTGCGGCAATGATGTCCTTGTCGGCACGATATGTTCTTCCATAGCTTATAAAGCTGCCTGCCTTAACGGGCTTAACATAGGAAACAGCAGCTTTCAGATCCATTACGGGGGTGAGCCTTACGGGCAGAACAAGGCTTCTGTCGGGCTTTAAGCCGTAGAGCATTATTCCGAAGCGTACAAGAGTGCTGCGGCTGTCAAATCTGAAAGCTCCTCCTGCGCTGTTGAGACAATGTGTGTGCCTGAGAGCTGTTCCCTGCGCTCTCACCCTGCCGCATACATCGAAAAATCTCTCGGTCTGAGCGGCGGTGTAGGCAATATCGTCCTCATCAAGACTGTCAGCAGCGGCATAATGGGAAAATGCGCCGTCAAGGATAATTCCCCGAAGCTTTGCGGCAGAGCAGATGTCATCGGCAGCTGCGGCAAGAGACTCATTATCGGAAGCGCATACGCCGATACGTCCCATACCCGTATCCACCGCCATATGTATTTTCACTCTCACATTTGCCTGCAATGCACATTCCGAAAGCTCACGGGCATATTCAAGGGAGACCGCCGCCTGGATTATGTCATACTCCGCAAGCTCGGGAGCATACTCTGCAGGAGTGTGACCTAAAATGAGTATCTCCCCTTTAACGCCGTTTCTGCGGAGATTTTCCGCTTCCTTAATGTTTGAAACTGCGAAAAAGCTCACCCCAAGGGCTTCAAGATAGGGGGCAATGTTGCCGTCATCGTGACCGTAGGCGTTTGCCTTCACAACGCAGGCTATCTGAGTGGTATTTTCGTCAATTAGGCTCCTGAGGGCTGCGAGATTATCCTTTAGTCTGTCAAGATGCACCTCAGCCCATGCACGCCTTAGAAATTTTTTCATATGTATGATCTATCCTTTCCAAATGGGAAAGCTCCCGAAAAATTATGCTTGATTATTTGAAAAATATGTGCTATACTGTATTTAACACTTTAATACGAGGTTGGTAATATGGACATTATCAGAGAAAAGACCGTCTGCTTTACGGGACACCGCCCGGAGAAGCTGCCCTTTGGGGGAGCGGAGACTGCAGGGGAGATAAAGGTCATCAAAAGTATGCTTTACAATGAGATATGCGCAGCCGCCGACGAGGGCTTCGACACGTTCATCACGGGAATGCAGCGGGGCGTTGACCTGTGGGCGGGGGAGATAGTACTTGAGCTTGCCGCCGCGCGCAGTCTGAAGCTTATCGCCGCCCTGCCCTATCGTGACTTCGGGAAGGGCTTCAAGGGAGCGGATAAATGGAATTTCGGACGTATCACCGACAGCGCCGAGATGGTAGCGGTAATGTCCGAGACCTACACTCCTGCCTGTATGAACCTGCGTAACCGCTATATGGTGGATAATTCCGCCCGCCTTATCGCAGTTATCGGAAACGACAGAAGCGGAACGGGACAGACGGTGCGCTATGCGAAAAGCTGCGGTCTTGACATACGCCGCATCGACCTTAATGAGCTTTTTTCGGATAAAGCGGGGCTTACTCTATTATAAACCAATCGGGAGATTTTTTCAAGTGCCGTCCGAAATTGTATCCACATTGTAACCTTTTGCTCAGCTTTGAAACAGCAGTATCAGCGCCGCCGCTGCGCATATTATCACCGACAGACGGAAAAGCCCGCTTAATATCCTGCCCGCAGCAATGCGGGCTTTTATTTTTGAAGGGGACAGGGGAGCTTGTGAAATGCCGTTTTCAAGCCTGATTATCTGTGAGCGAGCCTCCTCCTCGAGAGCAGCGTCTCCTTTGGGAATACCCTCCGAGCGAAGGAACAGAACTGCCTTTTCAAAATAAACGCTTTCGGGGAAGCTTACCTCCACTATTCTTTTGTTAACGCCCTTTATCATCTGTTTGTGTCCTTTCTTTGTTTTTCTTTTGGGGATATTATATCCCGTTTGCTCCCAAAATATACATATGGTAATATTTGCAGTGATATGTAAACGTGTTCATTCAAAAAAGTGTTGAAAACTCTGTTGAAAGAGTTGAAAACTCCCTTGAAAATTATAAAAATTCCTGTCGAAAACGGTTGAAAAAGGAATATACAAATAGTATTATCGGAAAATTGCAAAAAAATCGGCGAACGCCATAACGTCCGCCGATAAGAAAATAAATATGAGAGGAGAATTTTTGTTATCTGACCTGATCTTCAAGTCCGCATCTGATAGCAGCTTCGTTCTCGCACCAAGCGAGGCATACGCCCTCGGGGTCATATTCCTTGCACTTAGCGGTCATATCAGCCACGATCTTGTCGAACTCTTCATCGGATTCTGCATAAACAGCGTTCCAGGAAGAGGTTACGATGGTGTTCTTTACCTGCTCCCAAACGATCTCAAGCTCATCGGACTTGGAGGACTCGGAGTAGGAGGTAGCGAGAGATACCTTGTAATTTGTGGTGTTCATATATTCCTGAGAGTTGTAGCAGCCTGTGCGTTCTCTCCAGTCGTTCTGGATCTCGAAGTCGGTATCAGCGCGGCGGCTTACCCAGTTGTCGCAGTTGTAGGTCTCACCGTTGGAATCGGGGTTGGAAGCGTCTCTTGACCATGTGGTGTTGTTAGCCTGGAAGGTACCCTCGTTGAAGGAGATACCGCCCCATTCTGCGGGCATTATAGTACCCTTTCTGTCCTTGTAAGCCTGCTCGCCAAGCTCTGTGAGACAGCTGTGACCTTCCTCGTCATAGTACCAGCAAACGCCCTTGGGACCATACCAATAGGTCATATATCCCTCGGGAGTTGTGAGGTAGTTGATGATAGCCATGCAAAGCTCGGGATATTCGGTATTAGCTCCGATAGTCCATACTCTGTTGCCGCCCATAACGTTCATACCGTAGCAGAGAGGAGAAGCGTCCTTGGGAACCATAGGATACATTCCCTTGCCCTCGTTGAGGTGAGCTTCGGAGTTGTAAAGCTGAGAACCGGCGTAATCAAAGATGGAGAAGAAGATACCGCCGTTCTGAGCCTTTTCACTCATCTTGTCATAGGTCTGAGTGATGGAGTTGGGGTCGATAAGACCTGCCTGATAAAGCTTGTTGAAGAACTTGAGACTCTTGAGGTAGGGACCGTCAGGCTCGAGAGCATCGTGGTACTTGCCAGTTTCAACATCGTAAAGACCGAAGCCCATTTCATCATAGCCCCAGTAGCAGGTAGCGAATGCCTTGATGTACATTACCATATTGCCGTCCCAGTCGGGCCACATAGAGATGGCATAGGTCTCGTTGCCTGCCTCGTCTGTGGGGCATATCTCCTTCATAGAAACGAAGAGGTTGTAAAGGTCATCGAGGGTGTTTATCTCGGGATAGCCAAGCTCCTTGTAGAGATCCCAGCGAAGGTCCATTGTATAGAAGAATGCTTCGTGATCCTCGGGAGATGTGGCAACGTTGTGACCGAAGCCGTAAACAACATTTCCTGCACCGATGGAATCGTTCAGATTGGCATTGTTCTCAAGAGCATAGGGCATATTAGCCTTAATGTAGGGACCGTAATCCGAAAGGATATCGTCCTCGTTCCAGTCGAAGAGCATACCGCCGGTTGCAGCACGCTGATACTCATTGCCTGTGGATCCGAATATTACGATATCACCCAGATCACCCGATTCCATACGTGTATCGAAGGAACCATCCGTCTGGGGAATAATAGTCATAACGCAGTTATACTTCTGCTTCATAAGCTCTGCAAACCAGCCTGTAAGCTCGCCGGAGTAGTTTGCCAGCTGGCTGTAGATGGTGATGTTGATAGGATCTGTTGTGCCGTAAAGCTCGGCAAAGTCCTCGTCAGCCTCTCTTACATCGCTTGAGCTGCCTGCCGAAGCTTCGGTATCGTTTTCAGCGGCAGAGGTATCAGCTTCATCGGCATCATCATCGCCTGCGTCAGCGTTTCCTGCAGCAGCCTGTGTTTCCCCTGCGGCATCAGTGGTCGTGCCGCTGTCGCCTGTGCTGCCGCAGCCTGTTACAGCCGCCATCATTGAAACAGCAAGAACGGCGGAAAGTATCTTCTTTAATTTCATTTCTCTGATCATCCTTTCAGTTAAAAGGGAAGCCGGACATATTTATACCAAATCTGCCCGGCTGCGCCTGAATTTACTTTTCCGAAACGGAAATCTTAAAAATTACTTTCTCTTGGAAACAACTGCTGCAGCTGCTGCAACGCCCATAACTGCGAGAAGTGCGCCTGCTGCTGTGTTGCCTGTCTTGGGAGCGGTGGTCTCCTCAACTGCTGCGGGAGCCTCCTCTGCAGGAGCTTCCTCAGCGGGAGCCTCAGTCTCCTCTGCAGGAGCCTCTTCCTCAGCCTCTGCGGAAGCAGCGCCGAGACCGCTTACTGTGAATGTGAGCTCGATGGAGTTCTCGGGCATTACATAACCGAAAAGACCTTCCTCCTTGCCCAGGTCATCGTTCCAGATGTTGATGCACATAGGCTCGAGGTATTCCTTAGCGTCGGGGCTGAGATAAGCCTCGTCGAAGGTGTACTTGGTGTTGCCGTCCATAACAACCTTAACGTCGCTGATGGTAACGCCGCTGTCAAGAGGGATATCGGTGGAAACGAAGAGAAGGTTGAGGGACTCATCAGAACCGAAATCGAAATCGGTTACGGAAACAGTGTATGTGCCGTCGCCTGTGATCTCAGCGTCGGTGAAAACGCCGCCCTTGCTTACAGCTGTGGGGCCGTCCCAACCTGTGATCTGATCAAAGTAAACCATGCCGTCGTCGCCTGTAACGCCCTTGCCGTAGGAGGGTTCATACCAAGCGTTTCTGAAAGAGAAGCTTGCGGACTGAACGCCGATGTAAGCGTGGTAAGTATCCTCTGCGGAAGCGGATACGGGGATCATGCTGACAGCCAAAGCAGCTGCAGCGATTGCGCTGAGAGTTCTGAACTTTTTCATAATTCTTTTCTCCTTTAAAATAATTTAATCGTTTTCATTAAATACAACCTATGTATTTGTATTTAAGATAAATGTACCACAAATCTTTGCAAATGTCAATACCTTTTTTATACAAATTACTATGCAAAATTCTGTAGAGCAGGTGTTTTTTAACAGTATACAAAAAATATTGAAAAACTGCAAATTTTAAATTAAAAATTTAAATAACAATTTTTGACTTGAAATCGGTAACATATCGTGTTAAGATGATTATGATAAATATTTTAAAAAAGTTTGATATGATATATATTTTTATTGTTCATATCAACTAAAAATACGCAAAAGGTGTGATAGCAGTATGAGATTTTTAAAGAATATGAGACTTGCTTCCCGCATCAGTCTCTGTATATTGATAGTAACGGTTGTGGGAATGCTCATTTTATGGTCACTTATTGCACAAAATGTCTCCTCCATCGTTGAGGAAAATATTTCAAATCAGATGTATGATGCCGTTAATTCAAGAGCGGCTATTATCGAGGATTATGTATCGGGTGCCGAAAAGACAATGGTTGAATTTTCTCTCAGCTCCGAGGTGAAAAACCTTCTGAAAGACCCGAACAACACCGAACTGACAGCAAAGGCGCAGAGCTTTACCGAAAAATACGGAGCTGTTCAGGGAATATTTGAGGGCCTTTACATAGCAACCCCCGAGTCGTTGGTACTCACACATATCAATAAAAACGTAGTGGGCATAACCACACGCACAGGTGACGGTCTTGAGAGCCTTAAAAGGGACATCTTATCCAAGGAACAGGTCACAAACGCAGGTATTATGATGTCAAAGGGCAGCTCCAATGCAATGGTAATGTCCTTGTATTACCCAATATATGATAATAATGAATGTATAGGCTTTGTTGGCTCCGCCGTATATGCCGACAGGCTTATGGAATCCATTACAGGGCTTGAGATCAAGGGACTTCCCAATAAGGAATACATATTCTTAAATGCTGCCGACGCAAGTTATATCTACAATGAAGACAGCTCGCTTATCAACGAGGTATCCGAGGACAAGGGCTGCCTGGGAATTATTGACATAATAAAAGGAGGAAATACCGCTCCTATAGGCTCCTATTCTTATACCGACAATGACGGCACCTCCTATCTTGCGGCGTACAGCTATTTGGCTGACAGAGGCTGGATATTTATTGTAAAGGATAAATATTCCGAGGTCTACGGCACGGTAGATTCTGTAAAGTTCATCGTAACTATTGTGTGTGCACTGTTTACTGTCGTGCTGGTTTCCATTACTCTGCTTATAATGAGGGGAGTAGGCTATGAGCTTACTCAGGTGAAGAAGTCTCTCGAAGGTATGGGACGTCTTGAGCTTGATGCCGCAGAAATAACCGAAAAATACGCCGACCGAAAGGATGAGATCGGTACAATATCAAATGCGGTATGCACGCTAAGCAGCACTATTAAAAATGCAGTAAATGATATCGGTCGTATTCTGGGAGAGATGTCCGAAGGCAATCTTACGGTGGATGTCTCCAAAAATAAGGAGTATTATATAGGCGACCTGAAAGCCCTTGCGGAAAGCCTTGAGAAGCTCAATGTACTTAATTCGGGACTTGTGAGCCTTATGCGTAATATTTCCGTTGCCGCCGAGCAGGTCCATTCGGGTTCCGGACAGGTCGCAACCGGTTCTAATTATCTTTCCACAGCCTCCATTGAGCAGACCGCATCTATCGAAGAACTTGCAGGCAGTATCCACCAGATTGAAGGACAGGCTGCCTCCAACTCCGCAAGCTGCCGTGATGCTCAGGAGCTTATATCCCAGACCTACGATCACGTTCGTGACGCTAACGAAAGAATGTCCATGCTCACCGAAGCGATGAACAATATCGGCAATTCCTCCGCAAAGATAAGCAATATCATCAAAACCATCGAGGATATCGCATTCCAGACAAATATCCTTGCCTTAAACGCCGCTGTTGAGGCAGCAAGAGCAGGAGAGGTAGGAAAGGGCTTTGCGGTGGTTGCAGACGAAGTAAGAAATCTGGCAGCAAAATCCGCTGATGCAGTAAGCGATACAACAAAGCTTATCGAACAGTCCTCAGAGGCAGTTAATGAGGGAACGGCAGTTGTAAATAAGACAGCCGAGGCGATGTCACAGCTTAATGACTGCATCATCAAGGTCAAGGGAATCGTTGAGACCATATCCGACTCCAGCGACAAGCAGACTCAGATGGTAAGCAAGATAGATAATGATATTTCTCAGATAACAGGCGCTGTTCAGTCCAATTCCGCAACCGCAGAAGAAAGCGCCGCAGTATCCGAGCAGCTTTCTGCACAGGCAGGCACTCTCAAGGATCTGGTAAGAAAATTCAATTTCTGATAGGTTTTGTATGACTATACAAAGCGGCAGTCTCCGTGGTTCGGAGGCTGTCGATTTTTTTGTGATGACTTGATTTTACAGAGCTGTTGATGTCCGAAAACATATCCCCACAGCCTTGTAAATAAAGCTACCCCATATCCGCAAAAAAACGGATATGGGGTAGAGCAATATTGAAATATATTTACTCACAATAAGCCTTTATTGCCTCGGACATAAACACAGCAGTTCCTTCGCCCTGCCTGTCAATGTTTTCCTTGAACCGTTCATCGGCAGTATACATCTCACCGAGACCTGCAAGTATCTCCTTTGTGCAGGAGTAAAAATTTTCTGAAATATAGTCCTGCCACTTTTTCACAAGAGCCTGCGCCGAAGGGTCTGAGGGCTTTGCACCCGATTTTGCGCACTCCGCAAATGCCACGATAATGTCGTTCATACCGCTGTTTACCTCTTTCCATTTGTCCTTGTCATAGCCTGCGGTTTTTTCGGCACTTTCCTTGTATGCCGCCGTGCCGCCCCATTTTTCCTTTGCCTCTCTGGCGTATTTTTCACGCAGAGCCTCATATTCACTGTTGTCGAATACGTTCATACTCAAATTTTCTCCTTTCATTGCGCCGTCAAGAGCATTTATAAGCCGTTCGAGCCGATTTTTTTTCAATATCAGCAGATGCTTTTGCTCACTGAGCGCAGTTTGCTTGTCGTAATTCGGAGAGGAAAGTATCTCGGAAATGTTCTTCAAGGGAAAATCCAGCTCACGGTAGAAAAGTATCTCCTGCATTTGCTGTAGGCTTTGTTCATCGTAACAGCGGTAGCCGTTCTGTTCGTCAACAGAGCAGGGCTTAAGCAGACCGATCTCGTCATAATAGTGCAGCGTGCGCACGCTCACACCTGTAAGCTTTGCAAATTC
This sequence comes from Oscillospiraceae bacterium, assembly GCA_017829005.1. Taxonomy (GTDB): domain Bacteria; phylum Bacillota; class Clostridia; order Oscillospirales; family Ruminococcaceae; genus Huintestinicola. The sequence continues at coordinate 73,812 of JAGAJF010000148.1, forward strand.
TCTGATGTGCATTTTCATAAATAACCATTCCTTTTTTGAGAGCTTTGTGTAACAAAACTCGGTGTGAAATTTTTTTTCACATATTTCTCCTTGATTATGAGTATATACTATGACGTAACGTGAATGTCAAGGGATTTTTGAAATTTTTTTGTTATTTTAGAGAATGCAGATATACAGCCAGAAGCTCAAGAGCAGTTTCTTTCTGCTTAACGGTACATTTTTCCAGCTCAGCAATCAGCTCCGCCTGCCTTGCAGAAAGAGTGGGATTGTCCTCGGTGAGGACGGTGTCGGGAGTGATATGCAGAGCCTCACAGATTTTCAGAACGGTCTCTATGCGCATATTTACCGTTCCTCTTTCAATGTCGGCATAGGTTCTGTCGGATAAATTTGCCGCCTCGGCTACCTCACTTTGTGTCAGTCCAGCTTTTTTTCGTATGGCAAGGAGTTTGTTGCCTATAACTCTGAAATCAAAAACAAGCATTTCATTCCTCCGTTGTTTAATAAGAAGCATTCTTCCTGTTTAAGCTTATTTTAATTCGTTAATAAGAATTATACTTATCACGGCTTTAAAAATAGATAGATAGAGTATAAAATAAAATCCCGTATCCGCAATAAACAGCGGATACGGGATTTTTTCCTGACTCAATATTCCACCTTTACCCCCACCGACCCCAGCAGATCTATCGCCTCGGGAAAAGAAAACACAGCATTTTTCATCTTGCAGGAAAGTATATCCACCCTATAACCCGAGGCTTTCCTGAAATCAGCCTTCTGCATATCGCAGCGGAAAAATTCCGTCCTGTCAAGCCTGCAGCCATAGAAGCGGCTTTCCGCAAGCTGACACTCTGCAAACATGGACTCGGTTATCTCATTGCCCGAAAAATCAAATTTTCTGAAATTTATCTCAGTAAACGAGTTGTATTTCAGAAAACAGTCCGTAAGAACTGCTATGGGGTCTGTAAATGTCCCCTCGGGACGCAGATCGCTCCAGTTTACCTCCGTCAGCCGACAGCCTATAAAGCGGCAGTCCTGCAGCTGTGAGTGGAGAGAAGCCTTCGGCTTTATTATAATGCAGTTTTCAAATGTGCAGTCGGAAAATATGCATTGCAATAGCTCAACTTCTTCAAACAGACAGCCTTTGAATGTGCAGTCGGAAAAGCGGTAGTCCTCAAATTTTTCGTATGTAAAGCTGAGGTTTTCGAATACCTCATTTTCAAGATCCTTATCGTTCATTTTGGCTCCTTTATAAAAACAGCCCCCGTATCTGTCAGCTGATGTCAGATACAGGGGCATATTTTATTTTACTTTAATATCGTAAAACCTGCGATTACTTCATCTCAGCGATAGCAGCCTGAGCAGCAGCAAGTCTTGCGATAGGCACACGGAAGGGTGAGCAGGATACATAATCGAGACCGATCTTGTGGCAGAACTCAACAGATGTGGGATCGCCGCCGTGCTCGCCGCAGATACCGATGTGGAGCTTGGGATTAACGGGCTTGCCGAGCTTGATGGACATTTCCATAAGCTTGCCGACACCTGTCTGATCCAGCTTAGCGAAGGGATCGTTCTCGAAGATCTTGGTGTCATAGTAAGCGTTCAGGAACTTGCCTGCATCGTCTCTGGAGAAGCCGAAGGTCATCTGAGTCAGGTCATTGGTACCGAAGCAGAAGAAGTCAGCTTCCTTAGCGATATCGTCAGCTGTGAGAGCTGCACGAGGAATTTCGATCATTGTACCAACCTCATACTTAAGGTCAGTGCCTGCAGCAGCGATTTCAGCGTCAGCAGTTGCAACAACGATATCCTTAACGAACTTCATTTCCTTCACTTCGCCGGTCAGGGGGATCATGATCTCGGGAACCAGGTTCCAATCGGGATGAGCCTTCTTGACGTTGATGGCAGCGCGGATGACGGCGCTGGTCTGCATCTTGGCGATTTCGGGATAGGTGACGGCCAGACGGCAGCCACGGTGACCCATCATGGGGTTGAACTC
>JAGAJF010000149.1 GCA_017829005.1 Oscillospiraceae bacterium
CCTTGATAACCGCAAAGTATCAATGTATTTATGTTTATTAGATTATTATACCATATCAAGCGGCAGTTCTGCAAGAGAAAACAGAAATTTTTCGAAGATTAACAAAAAAATCTCAGCTGTCAAAACAACTGAGATCTTTTGATTATGTATACTTACTCCCTTTCAGCCTCTCCGCCAGCCCGATAAGTCTTTCAGCTTGTGTAATTGTTGTCAGCAATGGGTCGCCTTCGCGGATACGCATAGTCCTTCTTATTTCCTTGGGAATAACCACCCTGCCAAGATCGTCTATTCTCCTGACAATTCCAGTTGCTTTCATTCTTCTTCGTTCCTTTCACATATAATTTGATAACAGCCCGTCTGTCCCGGACTAAATTTATGCTTTTTTGTTTGCTTTACTATTTTTTCTTTTTTGCGGTGGATTATTCATCTATATATTTTTAATTCATTTACCAACAGATTTTTAAGAACTGCATAAATACTTTGATATACCTATATTTATTATATTATAGAGTATTATGCATAGCATTTGGTGTGCTGACAGCTAACAAAAACAGACTGCCTTGCCATTTCGGCGAAGCAGTCTGTTTTGATATTATCTTGACGCAAAGTCCTGATGGAACTGATACAGCGGATCGTCCTCTCTTTCATACAAATACAGATTCAGATCTGCCTCCTTGAAACGAGTAAGTGTGCTGTTGAGATCCATATAGCATAAAGTATTGTCCTTGTCATCAAGCATCTTTCCGTCATAATACACTTTACCCTGACTGTATGCATAATTGGTCAGCTTTGTACTGCTGCTATATTCAAGCCCCGTATTATCGGCAGAAAATATCTGCGTATTTATGATCATATCGGGCTTGCCTATGGACAGAACGATCTCATTCCTCTCATCGTGATTTATGTCCAGAACTGTCAGCTGAATATACCTGCCATCATAAAGCATAGCCGTTTCCTGTATCATTGACCGATTGGAAATAAGCACAGGAAAGTTGGCGTTATCGGAAATAACATGAAAATCGGGATAATCATTCTGCATTGAAACCACAGAAACACAAAGGCTTCTGAAATACTCCTCCTGCCACTCGGGCTTGTATGCGGAAAGCTGGAAAATATCATCATAGCCGTCCTTGTTGTAATCATAGAGCATTGATACATACTTGTTTTCTTTAAGTGAAGCCGTATCTATTATGATATATTCCATCGGAGTACCGTCTGTCGTCTCAAAAAGCAGCGGCTTTTCCATTTCCTCGGCGGGGATCCTTTCGGCTTTGTCATAATCGAGATTTTTATAATATGATCTGTATTTGTCGAACGGGTCTGTTTCTTCCGTTGTTAAAGTTGTTTCGGGAACGGAGGAGACTTCGCTGTCCGATAATAATACTGCTTCGGCAGGTATTGTATCGGCTGTTGTTTCCGTTTCGGAGATGGTTTCAGTTGTCAATAGTTCGGTCGTTGTTTCCTCCTGTGTGTTACTGCTTTCCGTTAACGAAATATCGGAAACCGAAGTTTCAGATGTTACCGAAAGGCTCTCCTCCGTTTCAATACTCATCTCTGATGAAGAGGATACGGTTTCGGCGGGAAGTTGATTATCAATAATATTACCCCTGTAAATAAATACACACAAGAAAAGGCACACCGCAATTACAGCCGCCGATATCTCAACATACGGCTTTCTGCCGCTTAAATCTCTCAGCACCTCACTTGCGTCTGTATATCGATTTTCAGGGTCAAGTCTTGTGCATTTATAGATTATATCTCCGTATTTCTTGTCAAAAGCAAGGCTTCCAAGAATACATTCCAGAGTCTTTCCAAGCGCATAAATATCCGAACGCTTGTCGGTCTGAGAAAAACCGTACTGCTCGGGAGGCGCAAATCCCTCTGTACCGAGATATCGTGTATCACTGTCGGCAGTCGGCTTAACGGTACGGGCTGCATCAAAATCAATAAGCCTTATATGTCCGTCCTCAGCCATAAGAATATTTGAAGGCTTGATATCACGATGAACTATTCCCAGCCTGTGAATATGGATAAGGACCCTGCAAAGCTCCTTTGCGGCACTTACCATGCTTTTCTCGGTAAAGCAGGCTTCGGAAATGATTTTGCCATCAATAAATTCCTCTGTAACCGTTATTTCGTTTTCACCGGAAATCACAGAATAAATTTTCGGCATATACGGGTGAGGATTGTCTCTGAGCAGCTCATATACCTCTGCGCTTCCCTTTCGGACAATACGTTTAATGACCTTTCTTCCGTTGTCATCGGTTTCGGCATATATGCAGCCACGCTTATTTTCTTTCAGAAGCTGCCCCAATATTTTCATCTCCCAAGCCTTGACATTTTTCTGAATTTATGATAGCATATTTTAAAACCAATGTCAACAGGGGGATCATTATGATAAAAAATACCGATGAAATGCAGCAGGAAATACAAAGCACAGATAACATTTATGATGTGCTTGATAATAATCACGAAAGCTTCCGATTTGAGGAGCTTTCAGAGTATCTGAAAGAACTGCTTGAGAGAAAAAACATAAAGCCCGCCGAAGCAATTCGCAAAAGCGGGCTTGACCGAAGCTACGGTCATCAGATAATTTCGGGCAAAAAAGCCCCCTCCCGTGACAAGCTTATTGCTCTGTCATTCGGAATGGGGCTTGAGCTTGATGAGGTCAATGACCTTTTAAAAGTCTCACGAAACCGCACGCTGTATGCACGTGACCAAAGAGACGCAGTAATTATTTTTGCCTTTACAAACAAGCTGAGCATTATTGAAACAAATCAGCTGCTATTTGACAAAGGTATTGAAATAATATCATAATTCTGAATTTATACTGCCGCTTTTCTGAGCAACATAATCGACCTCGGCTGCACCTACCTTGCCCACAATGCTTTCTAATTTGATAACACTAAGCAAACAGCCGAGCTGCTATCTGTGCAGCCCGGCTGTTCGTGTATGTGCCTGAATATTCGGTTATTCCTCAATTACAAGTGTGTAATTCTTTCCGTCGGGAACTTCAAATACAAACTTGCCGTTTTTGTCAAATTCGCCCTCGGTTACTTTGACCTTGGTACTCTTTCTGCCGCTGTAGATAGTGAACGACTTGCCGGCATATTCCTCACCGAGATCAATGATGATAGCATTACCGAAGCCCTCGAAAATGCCGTCCCCGACCTCCGCGGGGAATGTGAATGTCACTGCCATAGCCGCAGCCGCCGCAAAAGCGGTTATCCGCTTGACTATACGCCTTATCTTTTATTTCTTTAAAATTATATTTCCTTTCAGTATTACATACATATTTATTTTATGCCTGTGTCCGATAGTTCTGATTTGTATTTCCTGCTTAATAAATGTCATACAAGCTTAAAATACCTTCATATGATTTATTATACTGCATAATTCTATTTGTCAATAAACTTGGAACCAATAGCCATAACTGCAGTAAATGCGTTAATTATGTATCTTTCCTCTCTGCCCACCCGATAAGCCTTTCCGCCTGTGTAATTGTTGTCAGCAGGTTTCGCCTTACCGGATACGCATAGTCCTGCTTATTTCCTTGAGAATAACAGCTCGTCTGTTTTGGACTTACAATAAGCATTGTTTTGCATTACAACTTTTTCATCTTTGCGGTGGATTATTTATCTATAATTTTATTACTTTTACAGACATAAATAAAAAAGTTATTCACATATATATTCCCGCATTTTAATTGACAAAACAATTCCAAAAGTATATAATTGAATTAAACTTCATATTTAAGGACCCACTGCTTAAATCCGGTGCGCAGATTGCGCAGGCAGGCTGACGTCTTTCAAGAAATTTTGGTGCAATATGACGGGAAAATATGCAAGCAAGATGCGTGCCAAGCCTTCAGGCGTAATTTATTCAGTGGTTTCTTAATACTCAGACGGAGGTGCTGTATGAAAAAGATACGATGGGGCGTATTATCAACAGGAAAAATTGCCCATACGTTTGCAAAAGCGCTTCAGGCAGCAGCAGATGCAGAGCTTTATGCAGTTTCATCAAGAAGTGCGGAAAAAGCCGAAGCATTTGCGAAGCAGTACGGCTTTGAAAAGCACTACGGAAGCACCGAAGAAATGCTTGCAGATGAAAATGTCAGGGTAGTTTATATCGGCAGCCCTATGTCCTGTCATTATGCGGACGCAATAAAATGCCTTAAAGCAGGCAAGCACGTCCTGTGCGAAAAAACAGTCGCCCTTTGTACAAAACAGCTTGATGAAATACTGAGAATTGCCGCCGAAAATAAACTTTTCTTTATGGAGGCAATGTGGACAAAAACACTCCCCCATTACCGTCAGGCAAAAGAATGGTTTGACAACGGCAGGATAGGCAGAATAAAAATGATAAAGGCTGATTTTGTAAATTTGTGTGAAGGTGACCCCGAAAACAGGCTTTTCCGACCCGATCTGGGCGGCGGAGCGCTGCTTGATCTGGGAGTATATCCTCTTACCTTTTCAATGGCATTTCTCGGCAATGAGCCCGAATCCATAACGGCTATGGCTCATATGAAAAACGGCGTTGACTATGATGATGCAGTTATCCTCACATACCCCGACGCTTTCGCCGCTATGACCTTCGGATTTGACTGCAAGTCCGAAAATGGGGCAGCCATTGTGGGCGAAACAGGTTCTATCATTTTTGACTCATGGTTTCACTGCTCCGAGAAGGTAAGTCTTTATGACAGCAATAACCGCCTGATCGAAACAAAGCATTTTCCTCACCCCCGCACAGGCTATGAATATGAAATAACCGAAGTCAGCCGCTGTCTGAATATGGGACTTACCGAAAGTCCCCTTGTACCCCACTCGGATACAAGAGCGGTGATGGTTATGATCGACAGAATAAAGGAAAAGATCGGACTGTCATATCCTGATGAGAACACCTGAATTTTTTACAGCAGGAGGAATAACGATGATACTGATAGGCAAGAAAACGAGTCCAACGGTCTCATTCATTCTTTATGATGAAGAAACCGAAAAAACATCTGAGATCGGCAATACCGAAATGACAAATCTGATACTTAATAAAAAGGTTTCCAATGCTCAGCTGGAGAATACCGTAATAAAAATGACTGACGGCAATCTCACAGTTTTCGACCCAAAAAATGTCCATAGCGTGTTCTATGTGCTGGGCTGTAAGGACGGGGTCTACTCCCTTATCGACGGTTCGGGCGAGATATGGAAGATGAGCCTCAATGTGGCAAGAGTATTTTTGGAACAGGGAAAGAAAAAGCTGACAAATGCCAAAATAAGCTCCAAAGGAATTTCCGTAAATAAGCACCGTAATTTCTCGACCGCTCTCAGCCGCTCCACAGAACATTACCACCAATCATAGTGCTATCCCCGCTGAAAATTGCTTATCGGCTGTATCCTGCAGTGTGTAATGCAGGGTGCAGCCTTTTCGCATTGGTAAAATGCTGTTTACCGAGATTGAAATTAAGCTAAAATGCACAATAAACCCATATATTTTGAAAGAATATTGACAAGATATACAAAACGTGGTACAATAAATATGTATTGATTTATAATATCATTTATTATATATTTAGGTGATAATATGAAAGAAAAAAGGACTATTGGCGTCTGTATAACTAAGATCCACGATATTTCACGAAGCGATTTTCTTGACGTGCTTTATAGTTATGCCGAAGAAAGATCTGTAAAGCTCATCATTTACAACAGCTTTATAGATTTTTACGATAACAGTGCTTATGCGGAAGGCGCAAGATATGTTTATGATTTTATGCGCTGTGATAAGCTTGACGCTGTCGTTATTATGAAAGAAACATTTTTCAATGACAGCATCGTAAACAGTATTATTGATAATGCAAGATCGGCAGGTGTGCCTGTCCTTACCGTAAAGGGCAAGGCCGAGGGCTGTTTTTCAATAACCGATGATTATTCCGAGGCATATAAAGAAGTTATCAGACACGTTATAACCCATCACGGTGCAAGAGATACATTTTATATTGCAGGCAGAAAAGATAACGACCCCACGTCGGACCTGCGTCTTGGCTGCTATAAGGACGTACTTGCTGAAAACGGGATCGAATTTTCCGAGGATAATGTTGCTTACGGCGAATACTGGGAGGGACCTGCAACAGCCGCAGTCGATCGTCTTGTTGAAAGCGGACGCATACCCCGTGCCATACTATGCGCAAATGATACAATGGCAATGGCTGTTTGCGAACGCCTATCATATTACGGCTATAAGGTGCCGGGAGATGTTATCGTAACAGGCTTTGACGGACTTCCCATGTCAGACGCTCATTTTCCTGCAATTACCACCTGTAAGGAGAATGTGACTGCTCTCGCAAAGCGTACAATAGATATGGCAGAAGAAATGATAAACGGTGCAAAGCCATACTGTGATACTGTAAAATTTATGGTGCATAAAACAGAATCCTGCGGCTGCAGCGGGATATCAGACATATCTGACAGAGCAGTTTCCACAGCACTGTATAAGAAGCTTTA
>JAGAJF010000150.1 GCA_017829005.1 Oscillospiraceae bacterium
CATGAACAAGGCTGACCAGGTTGACGATCCCGAGCTTCTTGAGCTCGTTGAGATGGATATCCGTGAGACACTCGACAAGTACGAGTTCCCCGGCGATGATACTCCTATCATCATCGGTTCTGCTTTCCAGGCTCTCGATTCTTCTTCCACAGACCCCAACGCTCCTGAGTATGAGTGCATCCAGAAGCTTATGGACGCTGTTGACGAGTACATTCCTACTCCTGACAGAAAGGCTGATCAGCCCTTCCTTATGCCTGTTGAGGACGTATTCACCATCACAGGCCGTGGTACTGTTGCTACAGGTAGAGTTGAAAGAGGTCAGCTCAAGACTAACGATACTGTTGAGATCGTTGGTATCAAGGAAACAAGAAGCACAGTTGTTACCGGTATCGAGATGTTCAGAAAGATCCTCGATTACGCTGAGGCAGGCGACAACATCGGTGCTCTTCTCCGTGGTATCCAGAGAACTGAGATCGAAAGAGGTCAGGTTCTTTGTAAGCCCGGCTCCATCAAGCCCCACACTAAGTTCAGCGGTCAGGTTTACGTTCTGAAGAAGGAAGAGGGCGGACGTCATACTCCTTTCTTCAACAACTACAGACCTCAGTTCTATTTCAGAACAACAGACGTTACCGGCGTTATCGAGCTTCCTGCTGATAAGGAAATGTGCATGCCCGGTGATAACGTTGAGATCAAGGTTGAGCTTATCACTCCTATCGCTATTGAGGAAGGTCTCCGTTTCGCTATCCGTGAGGGCGGCCGTACAGTAGGATCAGGCGTTGTTACTAAGGTTAACGAATAATCTTACGATATAACACAAATAAAGTCTCTTCCCTCGGGGAGAGGCTTTTTTGTGTTTATTTACTGCAAAAAAACAGAGCCTTCGGATATCCGAAGACTCTGAAAATCTGCTGTAAGCTTTAATTATTCAGCCTGGGGTGCGCCAACGGGGCATACGCCTTCGCAGGAACCGCAGTCGATGCAGGTATCAGCGTCGATAACGTACTTGCCGTCGCCCTCGGAAATTGCTCCTACGGGACATTCGCCTGCACAAGCGCCGCAGCTGATGCAGTCATCGGAAATTTTGTAAGCCATAGTATGTACCTCCTTAAAATTGTACGGAAAAGCTCCGCACTCTATACTTCTATTTTATCATAAATTCAGAAAAAAGCAAGAGGTAATTTATATTTTTTTATTATGCAGCTATTAACAGTGTCTTTTACATAGATTTTGTAAAATTTTTAAATTCCAAAAATATTTTGTCATAAGGGCTTGCAATTTGTGTTCAAATCAGTTACAATATATATGTATCAGTGTGCCTATGGATATATTCCTTCGGGCACAGGAAACTTGTGGAGGAATTTCCGTTATGCTTAGCTTAGTATATCAGACCTGCAGAAAAATGTGGTGGTATATGAGCGGCGGTTCTCAGAGCCTGTTTCTGAGAGCTACGGGATTTCTGCACTCTTTTTTAACTGTATAGCTGTACAAACAAAAATAACTGTGGTCAGACTGCCGCAGTTTTATTTGTTTTTGGCTGAAAGGATTGATGTAGTTGAAAAAAGTTGCTGTAATAATGGGTTCTGACAGCGATTTCCCCATTGTAAAGGACTGTATCGCCGAGCTGAAAAAGTACGGCGTGCCCGTTGAAGCAAAGGTTATGTCCGCTCACCGCACTCCCGAGCTGGCTTCACAGTTTGCTTCAAAGGCAAAGGCTGAGGGCTTCGGCGTTATCATCTGCGCCGCAGGTATGGCGGCTCATCTTGCGGGCGTTATCGCAGGTCACACCACCCTGCCCGTTATCGGTATCCCCATAAGATCGTCCTTTGACGGACTTGACGCTCTCCTTGCCACCGTTCAGATGCCTTCGGGCATTCCCGTTGCCACCGTTGCGGTAAACGGTGCAAAAAATGCGGCTGTTCTGGCTATCCAGATGCTTGCTCTCTCCGACGATACCCTTTCCGAGAAGCTTGAAAAGGCTAAGCAGGATATGATAAACGGTGTTGTTGCAAAGAACGAAAAGCTTCAGAAAATGGTTGACGAGCTTTAAAAGTAAATTATATAAACTTGTAAATATACAGGAGGATAAATACTATGGAAAATGTTATCAAAGGCGAGCAGCTTTACGAGGGCAAGGCAAAGAAGGTTTTTGCCACAAATAACCCCGACTATGTTATCGTTGATTACAAGGACGACGCTACCGCATTCAACGGCGAGAAGAAGGGTACTATCCGCGGCAAGGGCGTTATCAACAACAAGATGACAAACTTTATGTTCAAACTCCTTGAAAAGGAAGGTATCCCCACCCATCTCGTTGAGGAGATAAGCGACAGAGAGACCATCGTTAAGAAGGTTGAGATCGTTCCCCTCGAGGTAATTGTCAGAAACGTTGCCGCAGGCAGCTTCTCCAAGAAGCTTGGCATTGCGGAGGGTACTCCATTAAAGCAGCCTACTCTCGAGTTCTCCTACAAGAATGACGACCTGGGCGACCCCTTCATCAACAGCTACTATGCTCTGGGTCTCGGTCTTGCTACACAGGAGGAGATCGACACCATTTCCAAGTACGCATTTGCAGTAAACGCATTTATGCTGAAATTCTTCAAGGAGCACAACATCGACCTTATCGACTTCAAGATAGAGTTCGGTAGATTTCACGGTCAGATACTCCTTGCAGACGAGATCTCTCCCGACACCTGCCGCTTCTGGGACAGCACCACTCACGAGAAGCTTGACAAGGACCGTTTCCGCAGAGATATGGGCGGCGTAGAGGAAGCTTATCAGGAAATGATGAAGCGTATTCTGGGAGAATAAGTCCATGGGCGGCTTTTTCGGAGCAGCATCAAAGAATGACTGCATAAGCGACGTGTTTTTCGGTGTTGACTACCACTCTCACCTTGGCACCCGCCGAGGCGGAATGACTGCTTATTCCCCCGAGAGAGGCTTTCAGCGCAGTATCCACAGCATTGAAAATTCTCCCTTCAGAACCAAGTTTGAAAATGATATTGCAACAATGGAAGGCAATCTCTGTATCGGCTGCATAAGTGATACAGACCCCCAGCCTATCCTGCTTCGCTCAAAAATGGGCTTTTATGCAGTGTGCAATATCGGTATCATAAATAACGCCGAGGAACTGAGAAACGAGATACTGAGCGACTGCTCCGCAAGCCTTGAGGCTATGAGCAGCGGCAAGGTAAATTCCAGCTCCATTATCGGCTCCCTTATCGCACAGAAGGACAACTTCCCCGAGGGTATCAGATATATGCAGGAGAAAATTGACGGAACCGTCTCCCTGCTCATTCTCACCGAGGACGGCATTATTGCCGCAAGAGACAACAAGGGCAGACTGCCTATCATTATCGGCAGACGTGAGGACGGCTACTGCTGTTCCTTCGAGTCCTTTGCATTCCAGAAGCTGGGATATGAAACATATCGTGAGCTTCTTCCCGGGGAGATAGTAAAGATCACCGCCGACGGCTGTGAAGTCCTTGCCGAGGGTCACACGGATATGAAGATATGCACCTTCCTGTGGACATATTACGGCTATCCCAACTCCGTTTACGAGGGCGTTACCGTTGAGACTATGCGTACCCGAAACGGCGAGATAATGGCTGAGACCGATATCAAAAACGGTGCTCTGCCCGATGTTGACTACGTATGCGGCGTTCCCGACTCGGGAATTCCCCACGCTATCGGTTATTCAAACCGCAGCGGCATACCCTTTGCAAGACCCTTTATCAAATACACTCCCACCTGGCCCAGAAGCTTTATGCCCCAAAATCAGGCAATAAGAAACCAGGTGGCAAAAATGAAGCTTATCCCCGTTCACGAACTGATCGAGGGCAAAAAGCTGCTCTTTGTTGACGACAGTATTGTACGCGGTACACAGATGAGAGAGACCGTTGAGTTCCTTTATGCAAACGGTGCAAAGGAAGTTCATATGAGATCTGCCTGTCCTCCCATTATGTACGGCTGCAAGTATCTTAACTTCTCGAGAAGCACATCAGAGCTTGACCTCATTGCACGCAAAATTATCGACGAACTTGAGGGCACCGAGGGTGTTAAATATATCGAGGAGTACAGCGATAGCTCAACAGAGCGGGGAAAGAAGCTCAGAGACGAGATATGCCGCAGACTGAAGCTCACATCACTTGAGTTCCAGTCTCTGGAGGGAACCGTCCGTGCAGTAGGGCTGCCTGCAGACAAGCTGTGCAGCTATTGCTGGAACGGAAAGGGTTGATAAACATTGTTTAACGGTATCCACGAAGAATGCGGAGTATTCGGCATATACAGTCCCGATGATACAAGCGTTGCCATGCAGACCTATATGGGTCTCTATGCTCTGCAGCACAGAGGTCAGGAGTCATGCGGCATAGTTGTAAATGACTCGGGTGTGTTCACATATCGCAAGGACCTGGGACTTGTCCACGAGGTTTTCGATAAGGACAGGCTTGAAGCGCTGGGCGAGGGAAATATCGCCATAGGACACGTGCGCTATTCCACCACAGGAAATTCCAACCGCTCCAATGCCCAGCCCCTTGTTGTCCGCCACGTAAAAGGACCCCTTGCAATAGCTCATAACGGAAATCTCACCAACGCATACGAGCTGAGAACGGAATATGAGCTTAAAGGCGCAATATTTCACAGCACAAACGATACCGAGGTAATTTCCTATGCAATAACCGAGCAGCGCCTTGTCTGTTCCTCAATAGAGGAAGCGGTGGAAAAGGCAATGGAGAAGATAAAGGGAGCATATTCCCTTGTGGTCATGTCCCCGCAGAAGCTCATTGCTGCAAGAGACCCCATTGGCTTCAAGCCCCTCTCCATCGGCAGACTTGGCAGCTCCTATGTGGTTGCATCGGAGACCTGCGCATTTGACAGTATCGGCGCAGAGTTCTACAGAGATGTCCGCCCCGGCGAGATAGTTATAATCGACGAGAACGGACTTCGCTCCATTGATACACATATCAGTCCCAAGCCCCATATGTGCGTTTTTGAGTACGTGTATTTTGCCCGTCCCGACTCGGTGATAGAGGGTTCAAGCGTTCATATGGCAAGGCTCAAGGCAGGTGAATACCTCTGGAAGGAACACCCCGTTGACGCTGATGTGGTAATAGGCGTTCCCGACAGCGGACTTGATGCGGCTCTTGGCTTCTCCAATGCCTCGGGCATACCCTATGGTGTGGGATTTATCAAAAACCGCTATGTGGGCAGAACGTTTATCCAGCCCAGCCAGACCGAGCGCACCAATTCGGTGAAGATAAAGCTCAATGTGGTAAGGGAGACCGTAAAGGGCAAGAGAGTGGTACTTATTGACGACAGTATCGTAAGAGGAACCACTTCAAGACGCATTGTAAACCTTATCCGTGAAGCAGGCGCAAAGGAGATACACGTTCGTATTTCCTGTCCTCCCTTCACAAATCCCTGCTACTTCGGCACGGATATCGACAGCAAGGAGAACCTTATTGCCTGCCGTATGTCCATTCCCGAGATATGCAAGGAAATTGGCGCGGACACACTTGGCTATCTCAGCGTTGAAGCCGTAAACAGCCTTACGGGTAATGATAACTGCAAGTTCTGCGACGGCTGCTTTACAGGAAATTATCCTGCTCCCGTTCCCAAGGAGATACCCAAGGATAAGTTTGAATTCAAGATCAAGAAATCATCAAAATAATAATAACCGAGAGGGCTTTCTCTGCCTTCTCAGACAGAGCAAGGCTCTTTAGAAAGGTTGAAAAATTGTATGAAAAGTTTTTCCGAAAGCTACAAGGAAGCAGGCGTTGACGTAACCGCCGGCTACAAGGCAGTAGAGCTTATGAAGGCTCACGTTGCCAGAACGATGACAAAGGGCGTTATGTCGGGAATAGGCGGCTTCGGCGGTCTTTTTGAGCTTGACGTTACAGGCATAAAGAAGCCTGTTCTCGTTTCGGGAACCGACGGCGTAGGCACCAAGATCAAGATAGCATTCCTCCTTGATAAGCACGATACCGTGGGTATCGACTGCGTTGCAATGTGCGTGAATGATGTTATCTGCTGCGGCGCAAAGCCACAGTTTTTCCTTGATTACATCGCCTGCGGAAAGAATTTCCCCGAGAAGATAGCTCAGATAGTTTCGGGCGTAGCCGAGGGCTGCGTTCAGGCTGAGTGCGCACTTATCGGCGGCGAGACTGCAGAGCACCCCGGTCTTATGCCCGAGGACGAGTATGACCTGGCAGGCTTCACTGTAGGTGTTGTTGACAAGGACAAGATACTTGACCCCACTACTCAGAAGGCAGGAGACGTTATGATCGCCATCAAGTCCAGCGGCGTTCACTCCAATGGCTTTTCACTTGTAAGAAAGGTATTCTCTGTAACCGAGCAGAACCTTGCAAGACATCAGTCCGACCTGGGAACAACTCTGGGCGACTGTCTCCTTACCCCCACAAAGATATACGTAAAGGCAGTAATGAGCCTCCTTGACGCCGTTAATGTAAAGTCCATCAGCCATATCACAGGCGGCGGCTTCTATGAGAACATTCCCCGTTCTCTTCCCGCAGGTCTCTCCGCAAAGATCGAGAGAAACGCAGTACAGGTGCTGCCCATCTTCGACCTTATCGCAAAAACGGGCAAAATTCCCGAGAGAGATATGTTCAACACCTTCAATATGGGCGTTGGTATGGCAGTTGTGGTTGACAAGAACGACGCTGACAAGGCAATAAGCGCAATCAGGGCAGCAGGCGAGGAAGCCTATGTAATGGGCGAGCTTGTCGAAAGCGACGAAGGCGTTATTATCTGCTGATAAATATGCCGATATGCGGCTGTGGCAATAGCTTACAGCCGCATTTGATTAAAAGGAATGTCCAAATGAGTAATAATAACCTGAAAAAAGCCGTTGCGGCAGGCTCAATTGCCCTTGTGTGGTCAATATGCTCCCTTAACCTCCCCGGTATAATTGCCGCAATAATAAGCTGGGCAATATACGGCAAGCCTAAAAGAAACGGCGCAAAAGCCGCAGGAGCGCTGTATGTGGTATCCTTCATAGGAAGTGTCATATTTGCGCTGCTTCTCCTGCTTGCAGGTGGAATGTTCGGCTTTATCGGTGAGATATTCGGCGCTGCGGAAAATGCTATGACGGGGCTCTTAAACGGTATGGCGGCATTTTCCCTTTTCGGAGACGCACTTTATATAGCGGCGGCGGTGTACAGCTTCAAAGCCTCGGGGGAAATAAGCGATGACTCAGGCGAAAACGGATTTTTTGATTAACACGAAAGGCAGTATGCATATGAAAAATATAGTCGTACTTGTATCGGGCGGCGGAACCAATCTTCAAGCACTTATTGATGCCGAGAAAAGGGGAGAGATAAAAGGCGGAAAGATAACCTGCGTCATATCCTCCAAGGAAGGTGCATATGCACTTGAAAGAGCGGCGTTAAACGGCATTAAGGGCATTGTTCTTCCCAGAAAGGATTACGCCGACAGCCACGAATACAGCAAGGCAATGCTTGAAACACTACAGGCAGAAAATGCGGACATTATAGTCTACGCAGGCTTTATGACCATTCTCGATGAGCAGGTGTGCAGGGCATACCCATACAAAATGGTCAATGTCCACCCCGCCCTTATCCCCTCATTCTGCGGAAAGGGCTACTATGGGCTTAAAGTCCACGAGGAGGCTCTTGCAAGGGGCGTGAAGGTCACGGGAGCTACCGTTCATTTTGTTACCGAGGTCTGCGACGGAGGTCCCATAATCCTGCAGAAAGCGGTGGAGATACAGAACGGAGACACCCCCGAAATACTCCAGCGCAGGGTAATGGAGCAGGCAGAGTGGAAGATACTTCCAAAGGCAGTTTCCCTGCTCTGTGAGGATAAGATACGCATAGAAAACGGCGTGGCATACGCCGAAGAATAACTCAAAGAATAACAGCCGAAAGGAATGTTTGAAAATCAAAGATTTTCAAACCGAGTTTTGTTTTTCAGTCTGCCGACTGAAATTTCCTTACGGAAACCACAAAACTCTCACGAAAGGAAGGTAAAAAATGAAAACATTATCCCTTGAAAACGAGCTTAAATCAAACGCATACCCCGGCAGAGGAATTGTTATCGGCAGGTCTGCTGACGGAAAGACCGCCGTTACCGCTTATTTCATTATGGGCAGAAGCGTAAATTCCCGCAATCGTGTATTTACCGAAACAGAGGACGGCATCAAGACCGAAGCGGCAGACCCTTCAAAGCTTTCCGACCCCCATCTTATCATCTACTCACCTGTAAGAGTGCTTGGCAATAAGACCATCGTAACAAACGGCGACCAGACCGATACAATTTACGAGCTTATGGATAAGCAGCAGACCTTCGAGCAGTCCCTCAGAACACGTGAATACGAGGACGACGCTCCCAACTACACCCCCAGAATTTCGGGCATTATGCACATCGGAAACGGTGAATATAACTATGCAATGTCAATTCTCAAGTCCGCAGACGGAAATCCCGACTGCCGTGAGAGATTTACCTTCAGTTACTCTTCACCCTTAAACGGCGTGGGACATTTTATCCACACTTATATGGGCGACGGCAATCCTCTCCCCAGCTTTGAGGGCGAGCCTAAGAAGGTGGAAATTGGAAACGACAGCATTGACGCATTTGCAGATAAGCTGTGGAATGCTCTCAATGAGGACAACAAGGTCTCCCTTTTCGTAAGATATATCGACATTGCCACAGGCAAGTATGAGTCGAGAATAATCAACAAGTACGCCAAGAGCGAATAAACTTAATAAATAATTGGAGGATAAGAATATGTCACAGGAAATGCAGTTAAAATACGGTTGCAACCCCAATCAGAAGCCCTCAAGAATTTTTATCGAAAACGGCGAGCTGCCCATTGAGGTATTAAACGGCAAGCCCGGCTATATAAATCTTTTAGACGCATTCAACGGCTGGCAGCTGGTACGTGAGCTTAAAAAGGCAACAGGACTTTGCGCAGCGACCTCCTTCAAGCACGTTTCCCCCGCAGGCGCAGCAGTAGGCGAGCCTCTTTCGGACACGCTCAAGAAGATTTACTGGGTAGATGACCTGGGCGAGCTTTCACCCCTTGCCTGCGCATACGCAAGAGCAAGAGGTGCTGACAGAATGTCCTCCTATGGCGACTTTATCGCACTTTCCGATGTATGCGACGTATGCACCGCAAAGATGATACAGAGAGAGGTTTCCGACGGCGTTATCGCTCCCGGCTATACCGACGAGGCTCTTGAAATTCTCAAGTCCAAGAGAAAGGGAACCTACAACATCATCAAGATCGACGAGAGCTACGTTCCCGAGCCTATCGAGCGCAAGCAGGTGTTCGGCGTTACCTTCGAGCAGGGCAGAAACGAGCTTGATATCAATAACACCCTCCTTGAAAACATCGTTACCGACAACAAGACTATCCCTGAGGATAAGAAGAGAGACCTGCTCATCTCCCTCATTACCCTTAAATACACCCAGTCCAACTCCGTCTGCTACGTAAAGGACGGTCAGGCAATAGGCATAGGCGCAGGACAGCAGTCCCGTATCCACTGCACACGCCTTGCAGGACAGAAGGCTGATAACTGGTGGCTCAGACAGAATCCCAAGGTAATGGCTCTGCCCTTCAAGGAGGATGTAAGACGTGCCGACCGTGACAATGCAATCGACGTTTACATCGGCGACGAGTACGAGGACGTGCTGAGAGAGGGCGAGTGGCAGAAGGTGTTCACCGAGAAGCCCGAGGCACTCACCCGTGAGGAGAAGAAGGAGTGGCTTGCAAAGAACACAGGCGTGGCTCTCGGCTCTGATGCATTCTTCCCCTTCGGGGACAATATCGAAAGAGCGCATAAATCCGGCGTTGAGTTCATTGCCCAGCCCGGCGGCTCTATCCGTGACGACAACGTTATCGAGACCTGCAATAAGTATAACATTGCAATGGCATTCACAGGCATAAGACTTTTCCATCACTGATAATTTCGGGAATGAGGACGTGATACCCATAAATCGGTATCACTCCCGTTCCCGTTTTACGAAAGGAACATAATATAATGCATAAAAAGCTTATTACGGCAATAGCGGCAATGCTTATGCTCACCGCCTGCGCAGGGGACGGAAATACTGAGGAGACAACTGCTTCCGAAAGCATTTCCGAAAGCATTTCCGAAACAGTCTCCGAGACTATTTCCGAAACCGAAACGGAAGCACTGATATCGGAAGAAACAACAGACAGTGAGACCGAATCCGAAACGGAAGCTCAGACCGAGGAAAAAGCTTCATCATCGGTTTATGACGGTAACTACTATACTATCACCGCCGATTCCGAAAAGTGGACAAATGCCAATGAGCTTAGTCAGGCGGCAGGAGAGGTGGCAGAAAGCCTTGATAACGGTCTTGACCTTTCCGCCGAGGAATACGCCGAAATGTGCGACGCACTTTTCTACCATAACGCTTCCGCCGAAAGCGAATTTACCTCCAATTTCAACATTGTCACACAGGATATGGGCGTGGAGCTGGATATGGACGCAAGCATTTTAGGCCCCGTTATGGAGGAGAATTTTAACGCCGTTGAGGGCTATGAATGTACAGGCTGGGAAGGCATTACCGTTAACGGCTATGACTGCCTGAGAACCGATATCAGCGCCGAGCAGCTGGGCGTTAAAATGAAAATGCAGCAGTATATATTCCTCAAAGGCGGCAGGGAGACCGTTATCACCCTTACGGCAGCCGAGGAAAAATTCGATGAAGCTTTCCCCGATTTTGAAGAGGTACTTAACACCATCGTTCTGAAATAATGCGGAAAGGACTGATCTTATGGACAATTTCAAGGCACCAAGCTCCGTAAAAACAGCAACAATGATATCTCAGATAATACTTATTATATGGGCGTGGCTGCTTCTGTTTTCAAGCCTGTTCCAGAATAATATCGTTTCAAATATGTCGGGGGGACAGCTTGACAGCTCTTCCGAAAAGGTAGTGCTTTATTCGGCGATAATCATGTGCATAGCAAACGTGGCAATAACCGCCGCAAATGCGCTTATTTCCAAGGGGAAGGGTGTGTATATGCCTCTCACCATATCCGCAGCGGCGACCGCTGTGCTGCCCGGTGCGGTATATTGCTCCAATGTGATACAGTCA
Source organism: Oscillospiraceae bacterium (assembly GCA_017829005.1). Lineage (GTDB taxonomy): Bacteria > Bacillota > Clostridia > Oscillospirales > Ruminococcaceae > Huintestinicola. The sequence continues at coordinate 11,107 of JAGAJF010000150.1, forward strand.
ATGCAGATGACCCTGCTGGGAGCGGATAAGGTGGCTCAGGTGAATATATATGCAAATGTGGTGAACATACTGTCCTGGCCTCTTTACGGAGCTGCTATAATGACCATAGCAGCCTCAGCTGTTTATGCATACGCAAAAAATCACAGCGCACCCGAGAACGCACCCGAGAATGGAACAGTACCCGAAACCGAGACCGAACCCGAAAAGGCTTGATAAACTCTAATTTTCGAAATTTCTTTTGATGGGGGAATATTATGACAGAAAACGAGCTTATTTCCGAGCTTGAAAGACTTCGTGAACAGGCGGATACTGCCGAGGAACAGGAGAGCGCAATGAAAGCGCTTTCCGAATGTGCCGAGTTTCTCGGAAAACTGAGCGGCATTGATCTGCTGAAATACGGCGCAGAAGCGGCAGACACGTACTATACCTTAGGCGATATGCTTACCAATGATGCGGGAGATATTGAAGGGGGCATAAACGCTGTAAAGATGTCCGTTCTTATTCTTTGCAGGCTTGCTCTTGAGGACGAAAAATATTTCGATGATGCAGCGTCTCAATGTGAAGAGCTGACCGCATTTCTTGAGGATGCAAAAGCTCCCGACAGCAGAAAATTCATGCGGTACAGCAGAAAGCTAAACTCATTCGACCGCACATCAGCCACAAAGGAACTGATATCAATGCTTAGTGAATGATACGGAATAATATCTGAAAGGACTTGATAAAATGAAAATATTAGTAGTAGGCGGCGGCGGACGTGAGCACGCCATCATTATGAAGCTTGCAGAGTCTCCCAAGGTGGAAAAGCTGTACTGCACCCCCGGAAATGGCGGCATTTCCCGCTATGCGGAGTGCTTTGACGTAAAGGCAACGGATATCGAGGGCGTTGTGGCGCTTGCCAAGAAGCTCGCCGTTGATATGGTAGCCGTAGCCCCCGACGACCCCCTTGTAATGGGAATGGTGGACGCTCTCAATGCCGAGGGAATAATGACCTTTGGTCCCAACAAGGCTGCCGCAATTATCGAGGGCAGCAAGGTGTTCTCCAAGGAGCTTATGAAGAAATACAATATCCCCACCGCATTTTACGAGGTGTTCTCCGACAGCGAGGCTGCAATCGCATACCTCAAGAAGCAGAACAGCTACCCCGCAGTTATCAAGGCTGACGGTCTGGCTTTGGGCAAGGGCGTAATAATCGCTCAGAATGAGGAGGAAGCCGTTGAAGCTGTTAAGTCAATGATTGACGGCAGACAGTTCGGAGATAGCAGCGCGACTGTTGTTATCGAGGAATTTTTAACGGGTCCCGAGGTGTCCGTTCTCTCCTTTACAGACGGCAAGACCATCGTTCCTATGATATCCTCAATGGATCATAAGCGTGCATACGATAACGATGAGGGACTTAACACAGGCGGAATGGGCACCGTGGCTCCCAACCCCTACTACACCGAAGAGGTGGCAAAGGAGTGTATGGAGAAGATTTTCCTGCCCACAATGAACGCAATGAACGCCGAGGGCAGAACCTTCAAGGGCTGCCTCTACTTCGGACTTATGATAACCCCCAAGGGACCCAAGGTAATTGAGTATAACTGCCGCTTCGGAGACCCCGAAACACAGGTAGTCCTCCCTCTCCTTGAGGGCGACCTCTGTGAGATATTCGAAGCTATCTACAACGGCACACTTGCAGACGCAGATATCAAGTGGAAGAAGGAATATTGCACCTGCGTTGTAATGGCATCGGGAGGATATCCTCAGTCATACCCCAAGGGACTTGAGATGAGCGGAATGGACGATAAGGGACAGGTTGACGGAGCATTTGTCTACCACGCAGGAACAAAGTACGAAAACGGTAAGTTCTATACCAACGGCGGACGTGTTATCGGCGTTACCGCAACGGGCGATACACTTCCCGAAGCCTTGGAGAGGTCTTATAAGGCAGTGGAGAAGATATCCTTTGAGAATGCACATTACCGTCACGATATCGGAAAAAGAGCAATGGCGGCATTAAAATAACAGTAACGCAAAATTAACGGCACCCAAAAGGTAAAAGTTTCGCTCAAGCCTTTTCCAAAGGCTTGCGGGTTTCCAAAGGGCAGAGCCCTTTGTTCGCCCTCCGCAGAGGGCGAAACTCCTTATCCTTGCAAGAGCTCCGCAAAGGGGTGAATTGAAAACAGTCCTGTGGACTGTTTTCAAGAGGGGAACGCCCTGCGATAGAGGGCGTTCTTGGAACAAGACCAATTCCCCCGGGATTGTTAAGGGCTTTGCCCTTAACACAATGCGCCCGTAGCGCATTGCTATGGGTTCAAGAGCAGTAACAATTCCCATATTGCTTTATGGCACAAACCAGCCAAAAGTCAATACATATCAGACCAAATTTTTCAAAGAAAGGAAAAACCGCCTATGAAAGCCGACTTTGACTATATCTGGACAGACAAGAAGCGGACTATCTTCGGACTGCCCATATCCTTCACAAGATATTTTCTCACCGAGAAGAAATTCATCACCCGAAAGGGCTTTCTGAGTATCGAGGAGGACGAGTTCGACCTATATCGGGTAAACGATAAAAAGCTTGTCCTGCCCTTTGGTCAGAGACTTTTCGGCTGCGGCACCGTTATCATAAACGTTAAGGACGTTGACACCCCGATGAAAGAGGTTAAATCCATTAAGGAGCCGAGGAAATTTCTGCAGCTTCTTGACGAGCAGGTGGAAAAACAGCGTGATGCCTACAGTATCAGGGGCAGAGATATGATATCGGGAGGACGTCCTCACCACGACTGTGAGCATTTCCCCGACGAGGACGATAACGATGCTTGATTTTATCACCGAAAAGGAAAACTCTTGGGACTTCCTCAGAAAAACCGACCTGCCCATATTCATCTACGGAATGGGGGACGGGGCGGAGAAAATTCTCAGGGTGTTCGATAAATACGGCATTCCCACGGCAGGCTTTTTCGCCAGTGATGAGTTTGTCAGGGGGCATTATTTCAAGGGACACCTTGTCCATTCCCTCTCACAGATAGAAAATCTAATTGATGATTTTATAATCGTCCTTGCCTTCGGAGCGGGATACGAAAGCCTTTACCGCCGCATTTCGGAAATGGCAATGCGGCATACCCTCCTTGCCCCCGACGTTCCCGTTGTGGGTGAGGGGCTTTTTACCTATGAATACTGCATGGAAAATGCCGAAAGAATTCAGAAGGTTTACAATCTTCTTGCAGACGATATTTCAAAGCAGACATTTGCGGACATTATCAATTTCCGAATTAGCGGAAAGATAGATTATCTTCACCGCTGTACATCGGAAAAATCGGATATATGGCAGAACATCATACCCCTCAGCCATTCCGAGCGTTATATTGATATGGGCGCATACAACGGAGATACGGTCATTGAGCTTACTGAGCTTACAAACGGCAAATACGAGCATATCTATGCAGTTGAGCCGGATACCCGTAATTTCCGCAAGCTTACAAAAAACACCGAGGGAATGGAAAATATCACCCTCGTGAATGCCGCGGCGTGGAATGAAAACACCGACCTCACCTTTTCCGACCGTTCGGGGAGAAATTCCAAGCTTACAGACGGCAGCGGCGTGAAGCTTAAAACCGTCAGGGGGGTAACGGGGGATAGCCTTTGTCATAACGCCACCCTTATAAAAATGGACGTGGAGGGTGCGGAATTTGAAGCCCTTGAGGGCTGCCAAAACTCCCTAAAATCGGGCAGCAGGCTTATCTGCGCCCTTTATCACCGCAATGGGGATATTTTCGAGCTGCCTCTCAAGGTTCACGAAATAAATCCCGATTTAAAGCTTTATATCAGACATCTTATGTATATACCAGCGTGGGAGACAAATCTGTATTGCACCATGTGATGCATAATATATACGTTATGATTTGATATAAACTGTAAATTCTTCAATTACACCCCGATTATTATTGTCCGTCATACAAGGACAATTGTGTATAAAGTGAAAACAATTTGACGGACTTTTTTAAAACGCTTGCAAAAGTCCGCCGAATGATATATTATATAATAAGGGAAAAATGCAGGAGCAACAGCTCCTGTGCTGAAAGATTTGAAAGATTTGAAAGGGAGAATGTTTGAAAATCAGAGATTTTCAAACCGAGTTTTGTTTTTCGGACTTCGTCCGAAATTTCCTTACGGAAACCACAAAACTCTCACGAAAGGAGTTTTATTATGTCATTAAAGGATATGAACAAGGCTCAGCTTGAAGCCTTCAGAGACGAGTGCAAAAAGGAATACGAGGCTTTCAAGGCTCAGGGCTTAAAGCTTGATATGTCAAGAGGAAAGCCCTGCGCAGAGCAGCTTGAGCTTAGTATGCCTATGCTCGATGTGTTAAACAGCAAATCATGCCTTACAGACGCAGAGGGCGTTGATGTCCGCAACTACGGCTTCCTTACAGGTATTTCCGAGGCAAAGAAGCTTTTTGCCGACCTTTTGGGCGTAACACCCGCAAACATTATCGTTGGCGGCAACTCAAGCCTTACTCTTATGTATGACTCCGTTGCAAGAGCAATGCAGTTCGGCGTTTACGGCAGCAAGAAGCCCTGGGGCAAGTGCGATAAGGTAAAGTTTTTATGCCCCGTTCCCGGCTATGACCGCCACTTCTCCATCACCGAGACCTTCGGCGTTGAGATGATAAACGTTCCCATGACCTCCGCCGGCCCCGATATGGATATGGTTGAGAAGCTTGTGTCAAGTGACCCCGAGATAAAGGGCATCTGGTGCGTTCCCATGTACTCAAACCCCGACGGCTATACCTATTCCGACGAGACCGTTAAGCGCTTTGCCGCATTAAAGCCCGCCGCAGAGGATTTCAGAATTTTCTGGGATAATGCATACTGCATCCACCACCTCAAGGACGACCACGACAGCATTCTCAATATCTTTGACGAGGCTAAGAAGTGCGGAAACGAGGATATGATATTCGAGTTTGCTTCTACCTCAAAGATAACCTTCCCCGGCGCAGGCGTTGCGGTAATGGCTGCCTCCGAGAACAACATCGCTCAGATAACAAAGCTTCTGGGTATGCAGAACATCAGCTACGACAAGGTAAATCAGCTCCGCCACGTCCGCTATTTCAAGGACGCAGAGGGTCTGAAGGCATATATGGAAAAGCACAAGGCTATCCTTGCCCCCAAGTTCGATATGGTAATCACAATGCTCACCGAGAAGCTGGGCGACCTTGATATTCTTACATGGAACGTTCCCAAGGGCGGCTACTTCATTTCCGTAAACACCTTGAACGGCTGTGCAAAGGAAGTTGCAAGGCTCTGCAAGGAGGGCGGCGTAGTCCTCACAGGCGCAGGAGCAACCTTCCCCTACAAGAAGGATCCCGAGGACAGAAATATCCGTCTCTCGCCCTCCTATCCTCCCGTTGAAGACCTCCGCAAGGCAATGGAGCTTTTCTGCATCTGCGTAAAGCTTGCCTCCGCCGAGAAGCTTTTAGCCGAATAATTTTATACACATAATTTAACAGGTATGCTACAGATGGCATACCTGTTATTTTTACATTCCGTAAACGACCTCGTTTGTAAACTTCTCCGCCCCCGCGAAAAACTCCTCCGCATTGGAAAGCGTCACCTGTGCAATGGCGTTGAGAGCCTCCTCGGTGAGGAAAGCCTGATGGGAGGTTATTATCACATTGGGCATTGAGATAAGAAGGGAAAGGGTCTCGTCGTCAATGATGTCCCCCGAGCGGTCCTCGTAGAATACATCTGTCTCCTCCTCGTAAACATCAAGCCCCGCCGCACCGATACGCTTTTCCCTGAGCGCCCTGAGAAGCGCCTCGCTGTCGATAAGCTTGCCTCTGGAGGTGTTTATGATATAAGCGGTGGACTTCATTTTCCGCAGGCTGTCCTCGTCAATGATATAACGGGTGTCCTTTGTCAGCGGACAGTGGAGGGAAATGATATCGCTCTCGGAGAAAAGCCTGTCCTTGTCCGTGTATTCAAAGCCCTTTTCCATAGCCGATTTTTCATTTGGAAAGGGGTCATATGCCAGCACCCTCATACCAAAGCCCTTGCATATGTCAATAAACACCTGACCTATCTTTCCCGTACCGATGACCCCTGCGGTCTTGCCGTAAAGGTCGAAGCCCGTCAGCCCGTTTATGCTGAAATTGTAGTCACGGGTCCTGAGGTATGACTTGTGTATCTTGCGGTTAAGGAGCAGTATCAGCGCCATGGCGTGCTCAGCCACCGCATAGGGGGAATAGGCGGGGACCCGTAAAATAGTGAGCTTTCCCGAAGCGTATTTCAGGTCGATGTTGTTATAGCCTGCACAGCGCATAAGCAATAGCTTTACGCCCCGTTTCGTCAGCTCTTCAATGACTCTGCTGTCAAGGCAGTCATTCACAAATGCGCATACTGCCCTGCAACCGTCGGAAAGTGCGGCGGTCTCGGGAGACAGCTTATCCTCAAAATAGTGAATGTCAAAGCTTTTGTTTAATTTGTCGAAATGCTCCCTGTCATAGGGCTTGGTATCATAAAATGCGATGCGTTCCATATATGCACAGCCTTTCGGATAAAATTTTATATATTATATTGTTAACTAAAAAAATCCTACTATTCACGGGATAAATATCCATAATAACAATAATTTGTAACCATATTGTAATAATTTTTGTCAAAAAAACTATTGGCAACAAAGAAAATATGTGATATAATGTATTTGGATTAGAATAAGTGCAGTGTATCTGTACCTGTTTTACTAAGCAAATAATTACAATATAAATGCAAAGGAGATTTTACAATGAGCAAGAAACTGACAAAGTCTATAGCCGCTACAGCCGCAGCTCTCCTGATGGCTACACAGGCAATGGCATTCAGCGCTTCCGCATATCAGCCTTATTATTATTACTATAACGGAATTTATTATTCCAGCCCTTCTGATGCTGCAGCTGCTGCAGGAAACAATCTGGGCGCTTATGAAGCTGTTGCATATTCCAAGATCCCTTCAAGCGCAGATCTGAAGTATTACGATCCTGTAGCCAAGAAGTATTATGATACCATAGATGCTGCTATAGCTGCAGGTGTTAAAAATCCCGCTGAGATATATGTTGGTACCTATTACATCAACACCAACTACTACACCACCGGCACAGGTTATTACTGCTCTCTTACCGGCAAGTATTATGTAACATATGCTGAGGCTCTTTCCGCAGCAGGCGGTCAGGCAAAGTATGTAACATATGTAGGCAATACTCAGACAGCTAACCTTTACTACAGCTCCTACACAGGTCTTTACTACAGCTCATATCAGGCAGCGCTGAACGCTTCCAAGGGTGATTCTTCCAAGGTTACCTATATGGGCGGAAGCTATTGGTATGATTACTACGGCTATGGCTACGGCTATGGCTACGGTTACTACTACAGCACCTATACCGGCAAGTATTATTCCACCTATTCCGCAGCTCTGTCCGCTTCCAAGGGCAATGGCTCCTATGTTGTTCCCGTAGGATACCTCTACACTGCCTCTACAGCAGCAGAGTACGGCTCTATCTACAAGTATTACTATAACGGCGTAGCTTATCCTTCTCTCCAGGCTGCAAAGGACGCAGGCGGAACAGTAGGTGTTGATATCTACTATTCTCCTATAGGAAATGTCGCTACAGAAGGCTACTATTACTACTATAACGGTACCTACTACGGCACTATCGATGCTGCAAAGGCAGCAGGCGGAACTGCTCTCGGCGAAGATATCACATATGTTCCCTATAACTACTACGGAAATGCATATAAAAACTACTACGGATATTACGGATATATCGATCCTTACTATGCTCTCAAGAACGGCCTTTTTGATAAGAATAAGGTCACAACTTCCACCAAGGAAGCTGAGGACGGCGAGCCTTACATCTATGGCAATAAGAAGAGAGCAGGCTGGAGCACAATTGTCAAGTACATCAATGCTGCTTCCAAGGGCGATAACATCAAGGTTGATATGAACGGCGCAAGCACTATCTCCAAGGACGTTCTCAATGCTCTTGACGGCAAGAATGTAAGCGTTACATTTGTTCTTGACAATGGCGTTAAGTGGACTATCAACGGCAAGGATGTTGATAAGGCACAGGATATGCTCATCTACACCAAGTACAATATTGATTATATCCCCGAGAAGCTTGTAAAGAAGGCTTCCAAGGACGCTGTTGCCAAGGCTCAGATCGGTATCTCCAACGATTACAGCAGCTTCGGTTCTGAGGCAAGCGTTACCGTAAGATTTTCCGATAAGCGCGCTGGCTGTATTGCAGTCGTATACCGCTACGATCCCGACTCCAACTCCCTCAAGGGTGTTGACAAGGCAAAGGTACAGTCCGACGGTTCCTGCACATTCTCTGTAACCGCAGGCGGTCCTTACCTCATTGTTCTCAAGTAATTTTTCACCGCATATTATTGCCGCCGCACAGATTTTTGTGCGGCGGCTTTTTGCTTGACGAATATCTCCTGCCGTGGTATAATAATATCAAATTTACTTGTTTAGGAATGAAGAAATGAAACGACTTGTTATCGGAATGACCGCCCACGTGGACGCAGGAAAAACTACCCTCTCCGAAGCAATGCTCTATGTAAGCGGCGAGCTGAGAAAGCTTGGACGGGTGGATAAACGTGACTCCTTTCTGGACACCCACGCCATAGAGCGAAGCCGCGGCATAACCGTCTTTGCAAAGCAGGCGGTAATGCGTATGGGTGACGGCGAATACACTCTCCTTGATACCCCCGGGCATACGGATTTTTCTGCCGAAACGGAAAGAGCCTTGTCCGTCCTTGACTGCGCCATACTTGTGATAAGTGGCATTGACGGGGTGCAGAGCCACACGGAGACTATCTGGCGGCTCCTGGGAAGGTATAGTATTCCCGTGTTTATTTTCGTGAACAAGACGGACATTGCCGTAACGGGAAAAGAATTTCTGCTTTCGGAGCTTAAAGCAAAGCTTTCGGACAGGATAACCGATTTTACGCCGCGAGAGGACAAGTCAGCGCTTTACGAAAGCCTTGCCGACCTTGACGAGGATATGATGAACAGCTTTCTTGAAACGGGAGAGATAACCGATGAAATAATCAAAAAAGCGGTTTTACGAAGGAATGTTTTCCCCTGTTATTTCGGCTCGGCACTAAAGCTTACGGGGATAAAGGAGCTGCTTTCGGGCATATCCGAATATGCTGCCGAACCCGATCACGGCGATGAATTCGGGGCAAGAGTGTATAAGATAACCACCGAAAATAATCTCCGACTTACCCATATGAAGATAACGGGGGGCAGACTTAAAGTCCGCTCCGAGATAGACGGGGAGAAGGTAACAGCGCTGCGGATATATTCGGGAGCGAAATTCACATCTCCCGATACCGCCTTTGCAGGCTCACTCGTTGCCGCCGCAGGAATTTCGAAGACCTATGCGGGACAGGGGATAGGCGCCGAAAAGGACAGTGCGGCACCCCTGCTCACCCCCGTTTTAAGCTACAGACTAATTCTTCCCACGGGGACGGACGTCCACACCATGTATAAGAATATGCTACTTCTCGAAGAGGAAGATCCCACTCTCAGGGTAAGCTTTGACTCACGCTTGGGTGAGATACACGTGAGCCTTATGGGCAGGATACAGCTTGAAATTCTCACGGCGGTGATAAAGGAGCGTTTCGGCACCGAGGTAAGCTTCGACCGGGGAAGTATCGCCTACAGGGAGACAATTGCCGCTCCCGTTGTGGGAATAGGTCACTATGAGCCGCTGAGACATTATGCGGAGGTGCATCTGCTGTTAGAGCCGCTTCCGTCGGGCAGCGGACTTGTCATCTGCTCCGAATGCTCCCAGGACGTGCTTGACATAAACCGGCAAAGGCTCATTCTCTCAAATCTTCACGATAAGACCCACATAGGCGTACTCACAGGCTCACCCGTAACTGATATGAAAATAACTCTTGTAACGGGAAGGGCTCATCTCAAGCATACGGAAGGCGGCGATTTCAGGCAGGCGGCATACAGAGCTGTGCGAATGGGTCTGCGGTGTGCCGAAAGCATTCTCCTTGAGCCGTTTTACAGCTTTACCCTCCGAATACCCCGTGAATGTACGGGCAGGGCGATAAACGATCTCCAGCAGATGGGAGCGGAATTTTCCTCTCCCGAAAACGAGGGCGAAAATTCCGTCATCAAGGGCAGCGCACCCGTTTCCGAAATGTCGGATTACCACACCGACGTCTCGGGATATACCAAGGGCAAAGGGCAGCTTAGCTGTGTATTCAAGGGCCATTATCCCTGTCACAATGCCGATGAAGTAATAGAAAAAATTGCATATGACCCCGACAGCGACCTTGAAAACACCGCCGACAGCGTTTTCTGCGCCCACGGAGCAGGCTTCGGGGTGAAGTGGGACGAGGTGAAAAGCTATGCCCACCTGGAAAGCGGCATTTTCTTCAAGAATGAAGAGCCGATGGAGGAAAGAGCAGTTTCACGAACCATATCCTCAACGCCTGCGGACGATGAAGAGCTTATGGCGATATTTGAGCGCACCTACGGAAAAATCGACCGAAGTCCAAGAGCTGCTATGAGGCGTGAATATGAGCCGCCCTCAAAATTAAAGCCGAAGCCGCTGCCAAAAGGTCCCACCTATCTGCTTGTGGACGGATATAACATTATTTTCTCATGGGAGGAGCTTAAAAAAATAGCGGCTGATAACCTTGACCTTGCCCGAAGCAGGCTGATACAGATACTTTGCAATTACAGAGGATATAAAAAGTGCGAGGTCATTTTAGTGTTTGACGCATACAAGGTGAAGGGCGAGCATCGTGAGGTGGAAAAGGTCGGCGGCATTTCTGTTGTCTACACCAAAGAGGCGGAAACGGCGGATATGTACATCGAAAAGGTGTCCCACGAGCTGGCGAAGGATTTCCGAGTGCGTGTTGCCACCTCGGACGGAGCGGAGCAGGTGATAATCCTCGGAAACGGTGCATATCGTGTATCCGCTGCGGAATTTTACGAGGAAGTGAAGTCGGCAGAAGAAGAAATTCAGAAAATCATCGGGGATAATGCCACAAAAGGCAGGAATACCCGAGGAATAAAGCTAATTGATAAGAAAGGTGATGTTTGAAAATCAAAGATTTTCAAACCGAGTTTTGTTTCTTTGTCTGACGACAAAGATTTCCTTACGGAAACCACAAAACTCTCAAGAAAGGAATGGTTGATTATGCTTACAGAAAATGTAAAAGCTCCAAAGTTCAGATTACAGGATAAGGACGGAAAGGAGTACACCCTCGAAGATTTCAAGGGCAAGAAGCTTGTGCTGTATTTTTACCCCAAGGACAACACAGCAGGCTGTTCAAGGCAGGCGGCGGCATTCGGGGCGGCATATGAGGAAATAAAGTCTCTGGGCGCAGAGGTGGTGGGCATAAGCAAGGACAGCACCGCTTCCCACGTTAAATTTGCGGAAAAATACTCCCTTCCCTTTATACTTCTCTCCGACCCCGAGCTTGAAGCTATAAAGGCATACGATGTATGGCAGGAAAAGAAGAATTACGGCAAGGTAAGTATGGGCGTTGTCCGCACCTGCTACATCATTGACGAAAAGGGCGTTATCATCAAGGCTATGCCCAAGGTAAAGCCCGATACAAATGCGGCAGAGGTGATAAGGTTTCTTAGAGGGGAATGATAGCCGTTTTTTGAAATAATTATGGGAGAGCTGTAGCTATGCACGATGGAAACCGAAGCGATATATTGGAAGCTTTAGCCGGAGCGTTACAATTGCATTTGCGGCAGATGGAGAATGAACAGCTTATAGAAGCACTCAGAAATGCATTCGGAAACGCCGCAGCTTCTTTGCGTGAAGAGCATAATGAAAATTTCTATTATTATGCTTTCATCTTTGACGAGGGGCTTCACCCATACATTTCTGCGTGGTCTTATGAAGCATTTGAAAGATATGCTGCCGAAAAGGAATTAACGGATGAGGATAAAATCTGGCAGAAATGGAATTATGCCGACTCACCGTATGCGGTTTATGGATATGATGAATTTTTCTCGGAGGCAGGCAGGCTGCTTGATGAGCGGGCGGGCAAATTGTCAGATGATGAATTGTATGACAGAGAATGGCTCACACGAATGCAGGCTATGGAAGAAGCCTTAAAGCGCCTTGACAGAGCCGGTTTCTTCGGCTTTGGCGAAATCCGGAAAAATGTTGTTATCAATGTAGAGCAAGCACCTCCCGACTGTCGGGAATATGAAAGAGCACTGCGTCTTAATCCTCAGTCGGAACTGCTTGGGGAATACTTGGAAATATGTGAGCGTGAAGAACAGACCTGACCCGAATGAAAAACTTCAAGGAGAGGAGCATATGCAAAACGGATTATATTACATAAGCGAGGAAGAAGTCAGCGGCGTTAAAGCCTCATTGCCCGATGGAGTTTTCATAGCCGAGATAGACTATGAAAGGATAAACAGCGAAAGTGATTACCTTGACCTGATGGGAGAGCTTTTTCGTTTCCCAGTTTTTGAAGGTCAGACAGGACATAGCTGGGACGGTTATTACGACTGGATAACGGACCTTAACTGGGAAAATGACAGCGAATGGTTTGACATTTCCCGCAACGGCTTCTGCCTTATTATTCACGGCTGCAATAAAAACGGCTATGACAAACGCTTTGACCCGCTTCTCAGAAAAATTGTTGACGGCTTTGTTTATGATATACTGCCTTTTTGGAAAAAGGATATCAAAGATGTGGTCGTGTGCGGTGAGCCAAAGCCGTTTTGCGTTTATCTGGTGATATAAAAAACGGGGGAGATCTTATGAATATCAAAAAATCGGTCATAGCTGTGTCTGCAGTCATATTCTGTTCCTTTGCAGGCTTATGTGTCTACGCTTTATATGAGGGTCCGAGCATTTCCGATAATACCGTATACTCCTTCGGAAGCTCCGATAAATTCAGCGACAGCGAACTAAAAGCTGCTTCGGATAATATCAGGGAATATTTTAAGGCAAACCTTCATTTTGGTGATGACCGTCGTCCCTGTGAGCTGATGGAGCTTAGCTATGATGAAAGCAGTCGGGACAATATGGGATCGGGCAATGATGTTATATGGTTTGATTCGAAGGTGAGAATGTTCATTGACGGCGAAGAGGTCATAGATAAGTCACTGAAATTTGCGGTTTATAAGGAAAACGGCGAATATAAAAAAGTGACCTTCGGAAGATGCTGATGTGAATAAGAGAGCAGTGTACGGCAAGATGCATTTCAAGCGGAAATTAGCCAAACTTACTTTCTGTCAATAGCGATCTTATTAAACTCCGGAAATATAATGACAAATACAAATAAAATTAAAGAAATTCCTATTAAACAGCCTACAAACAATTTGGCAATCAAGAATGATACACCGGAAAACAATGTGACCACGTTTTCGTCAGTGTACATTTTCACCGTTTCAAGACCGATAGGATTTACCGAGTACTTATATACAGTATTTCCGATTTTTTTCTCACGTTCAAAAGATGGCATATTATATCCATCATTTTCTTCACTTTTCTCATATTCTCCGTTAAAATTATAAAAAAATTTGCGGCTATATTGGTGCATACATATCATATCATCTTCGCAAGTTACTGCTTCAACACCGCCTCGGATATTGCGTATGATTTCATATTTAATTAGATCACCGTTATTATCATATATGTATAAATGATGATATTCGCCGTTAATTGGGTTATTGACTACAACAGCGGTGTTGCGGCTGATATCTGTGACAAACCCTGCAACCAACAGCTGATTTCGTAAGTAAAACGGAATAAAAAATACTAAACACAATATGGTTTCAACTATCAGCACATTTCTTTTAGCCTTGCTGTTAATAAAATCCAGTTTGAATTTTCCCAAAATTACAACCTTCTTTCACTGCATTTAACTCACACAGATGTCAAGCGAGATCTCAGCCTGATTTTTGTCTGTATCAGGTTACCTCCGATAAACATTGTTCTGATTTGCTGTGTTCGTTAAGATATTCGCTATACGCTTTTTCAAGAAGCTTGAAGTCGCAGGAGTTGCTTTTCAAAGCAGGGGTTGAGTATGTGTTTACATCTGAATATGTACGCAGAGCCTTTTCAAAAATTGCGTCACGATTTCTTCTGCAGGCTGCAAGCTCATTCAAGACTAATCTTTGTCTGCCCGTTTCGATCATAGTTTTGATGTCAAGGGGTATTAGACAGCAATGTGGTATGGGTATCATATATCTGAATCTGAGAGAACCTTTTATCGGTTCTTTCTTATCCTTAGTTTTGATAAGCATACTGTACTGATCTTTTTTTATCTTTGAGGACACAGGCACAAAGTAGTTTATTCCGTTTATATCAAGCACAGCTCCGTAAACAAATTTGCTTCGGTTGGCATACGTTACATTCGGAACGCAGGTAAAGCCCCTGTGAGAAATTTCGTATTTTTTCAGATAATCAATATAATCTGTATCGACATAATAAAAACGTATATCCATATTTTCCCCCGAAAAGATAAGTGGGGATAAGATATGCTCCTATCCCCATTTATTATTGCTTTTAAGCCGCATTTTTTATGAGAGCAGCGGAACGCTCACAGAAATAAGCCGCATTTTGGCTGAGAGCAGCGGAACGCTCACAGAAATATGCCGCATTTTTTATGAGAGCAGCGGAACGCTCACAAGATGAGCAATAACATCGTTCACCTATATTATAACTCAAACTTCCACAGATGTCAAGCAAAAACTCAGCCTATCTTATTTACCTCGTCAAGCAGTACCTTCTTAGCCTCAAGGCTGGTAAGAGCGCTGCCAACGAGAAGATCCATTCTGTAGCGGATATATTCCTCGTAAAGGTCGGTGCCGAAAACATTTTCGGTAATGAGAGCCTTGTACTTAGCCTCGCTGCAGTTTCCGGAAACAAGGCAGAGGGTCTGCTCAAGCATAAGCATCTTTCTGTCTCTGGGAGAAGCGGAATTGTCGCCGCTGAGACGAACCAGCTGTTCGAGAACAGCAAGTCTGTCCTTTCTGACGGAAAGAGAGGTGTCGGAAATGCCTGCGGCAGTGCGTATAGCATTGGTCTTGAACGCTTCGTCCGCAAAGGGGAAGATGCCGTAGGGTATATCGCCCTCGGAAACCACCTTGTAAATATCCTTGTCAAGCACGGGATAGATAAGCTCCTCGTAAACGGGTGCAAAGAAGTAGTCGGAAGCGTCCTTGAAGATAATGGGATATTTCCAGCAAAGCTCTGTTCCGCCCAGAGAGGTGTCGTTGCAGGGAGCCTTTTCGGTGGTGTAGAAGCTGTTGTAATCGGTGCTGCACTTATTGCTTGTAAGCTCGGTGAGCTTTGCGGCGCTGTAATCGCCGGTATCGTCACGGTCGCAGTCGAGGAAGGTTCTTACGCCGCTTGCGCACTTGCGGTAAAGGCTCTCACAGAACTCGGGAACGTTTATGTACTTGCCGAAATAATCCGAAGCAAAGGAAGCGGTAACGTCGTCGCTCAGAAGCTCCACATCGTCCTCCTTGTCTGTCCTGTACTTCTTTGTGATAAAGGTAACTATCCTCTCCTTGACAAGAGCAGTTTCCTTTTCGGAAAGGGTGGCAAACTCTATCCTGTCGAAGATGATATCAAGCATAAGGCTCTTGGGAACAAATCCGTTTAAATATTTGAAGCGGTCATTTGTAAGGAGCATAGCCATCTTGGGCAGAATCTTCTGCTGCTCGGAAACGCTGGTGGGTATCTTGTTGGACATTACGCCCAGATATGCCAGCATCTCGGCGTATTTCTTCATTATTTTTGCCTCGGAAAGGAAGTTGAAGAAATAGCCGTAAACATATTTCTTGAAGAAATCCTTTACGCTTTCAAAGAGAGCTGTGTCAGCGTTTATCTGAGCCTTGAAGCCTTCGATCACGTTAATAGCATTCTTGGGAGCAACAGTCTCCTCCCCGCCGTTTACAGCCTTGATAGCCTCGGCGTGGGACTTGAAGAAAAGCTTGCCCATTGTATGGCAGCTGCAGTCGGGGTCTGCGCCGTTCTTCTTCTCCTCGCTGTAGGACCAGATAAGATATGCGCGGTGCATATTTTTGAGAGTGTCCTCAGATTTTGCGGTAAGCTCCTTCTCGTCCACCTTCCAGCTTGAGGAAAGGTGTCCCGTAGCGTTGAAATCCGCAAGGATAGCCTCTATCTCCTCCTTGAATGCGGCATAGGCGGGGGAGTTATCCATATAGATAACTGCGTCCATAAGCTCGGGTGCGATGGTGGTAAGGTCTAAACGTACGCTCATTGGTAAGACAGTCCTTTCTGAAAATATTTATTATAAGCTTTGATCATACTCCGTAGGTGCTGCGGTATTCCTTCATCTTTTCAAGGTACTCCTGTCCGCCGATAATGCCCTCTTCAATAGCGGAGATGATGTCGTTTATATTTACGATGGAATAAACCTTAATGCCATAGTCCTTGTATGCCTGCTGTACAGCGGAAAGGTCGGTATCGAGAGCCTTTTCCATTCTGTCAACGGTAATGACCATAGCGGTGATGTCCACATCTGCAGCGTCCTTGAGCTTGGGGTAGACCTCTTTAAGCGCCTTGCCCGAGGTCATAACGTCCTCGATGATGACTACCTTTTCGCCCTTCTTTGGCTGTCTGCCCACGAAAAGACCGCCCTCGCCGTGATCCTTTGCCTCCTTGCGGTCAAAGCAGAAGCCAACGTCCATATCATATTTCTGGGAAAGTGCCATAGCCGCACAGGAAGCCAGGGGGATACCCTTGTATGCGGGACCGAAAAGGCACTCTGCCTCAATTCCGTTTTCCTTTATGCAGTCTGCGTAGAAGCCGCCCAGACGGGCAAGCTGAGCGCCTGTGTTGTAGTTGCCCGTATTGATGAAATAGGGAGCCTTTCTGCCGCTCTTGAGAGTGAAATCCCCGAAGGTAAGCACACCGCAGTCCGCCATAAATTTAATGAATTCGTTTTTATAACTCATACTTTCAAAGATCCTTTCGGACGCTTGTATTCCTTTTGACAAGGAATGCAAACATCAATAGTCATATATATGAAATAATTATAACATATTTATTTGTGCATTTCAACAGGTTTTGAAAATATTAGCATAAAATATTTTGCAATTTTATTGTTGATATGGTATAATAACAAGCGTAGAAAAATGTCTCATAAGGAGATTAGTATAAATGCCGAACATCATTCACGTGACCGATCTGTCCGAGGAGGGCGTAAGCGTTTTCTCAAAGCTCACAGAAGCGCAGCTGAGAAACCGCCTTGAACCCGAAAAGGGCATATTCATAGCCGAAAGTCCCAAGGTAATAGACCTTGCCTTAAACGAGGGATATGAGCCTGTTTCCCTGCTTATGGAGCCAAAGCACATAGATGGGCAGGGAAAGGCGATAATAGAGCGCTGCGGCGATATCCCCGTATACACCGCCGAGAGAAGCGTCCTGGCGAGCCTTGCGGGATTTGAGCTTACAAGAGGCGTTCTCTGCGCAATGAAAAGACCCCTTCTTCCCTCCCCAGAGGAGATCTGTAAAGACGCAAGGCGCATTGCCGTGCTTGAAAATATAATGGACTCCACAAATATCGGAGCAATATTCCGCTCGGCGGCGGCGCTGGATATGGACGCTGTTCTAATAACCCCCTCCTGCTGCGACCCCCTTTGCAGAAGAGCGGTAAGAGTAAGTATGGGAACAATTCTGCAGGTGCCATGGACGAGGATAGGAAACGTTCCCTCCGACTGGAGCGAAGGCGGAACGGACAGGCTCAGGGAACTTGGCTTCAAAACTGCCGCAATGGCTCTGAGCGATAACTCTGTAAGCATTGACGACCCCGTTTTGAAATCGGAGGAGCGGCTTGCAATAGTGCTTGGAGCAGAGGGAGACGGGCTTGCGAAGGAAACTATCGCAAGCTGTGATTATACCGTAAAAATACCCATGTCTCACGGCGTGGATTCACTTAACGTTGCCGCTGCGGGGGCAGTGGCTTTCTGGGAGCTGAGAGTAAGAAAATGAGAAGAAAAGACCGTGAAATAACCGATATAAACAGCATTAAGGAAATTCTCGGGGAATGTAAGGTAATGCGTCTGGGAATGTGCCTTGACAATATTCCTTACGTGACCCCCGTTAATTTCGGCTATGAGCTTACGGAAAAGGGCTTTGTTTTCTATTTCCATTGTGCGCCCGAGGGAAAAAGGCTTGATATCATAAGACAAAATCCCAATGTATTTGCGGAAATAGACAACGGCGGAATGCTCACCTCTGCCGAAAAAGCCTGTGGCTGGAGCTGTGATTACAAAAGCGTTATGGCGATGGGAACGGCACGTGTGATAACCGAGAATGCCGAAAAGAAGCACGCTCTGTCCCTGCTTATGAACCACCAGACGGGGAAGGATTTTACCTTTGAGGACAATGACCTTGAAGGAGTATGCGTTGTTGCCGTTCAAATATCGGAAATAAGTGCAAAGGCAAGAATAACAAAAAAATGACTAAAATTTGTGAAAGGATGGTAAAGTCCGGGTATGAGCGTTTCCGCAAAATTCAAGGAACTGGACAGTAAGGTTGCAGATGCCACCAAGGAGGTCCGGTTAATATGCTATCTGCCTTTTTTGTTATATGCCGTTACATTTTTTCTTATAGACCTTTTTTACTGCCGCACGCTGTTTATCAAGGTAAGCAATTATCCCTGGGATATAAGTCTGGACAAGATCATCACCTCCAACATTATTGCACTGAGCGCTCTTATTTTTATTCTTCCGAAAAAGGCGTCGGCAGCGGTATTTGCGGCATCGGCAGCCATATTGCACGCCTATGGCTTTGCCCAGCTTTGCTACAGCAGTCAGGACAATAATCTTTTCAGGCTCAAGACCATCACTGTAATGGGCGAGGGCTTAAAATATATGGACGGTATACTCAAAGGTATGTCTGTGGGCACGCTGCTTTGCTTTATCGGTATCTTTCTGCTTATAGCGGCGGTGACGGTCATCACATTAAAATTTATTCCCGGTCCTGCTCCGGGATTTGCGGGGCGGCTAAAGAAGATATTCAGCCTTGTAATTTTTATTCCCTCAGCGGTACTTGTCATGCTGCTGCCTTCTTTTATGGATAAAAGCGCGGCAACAGGCTATGGAAGCTATACTTCATACAATTACAGAAATTTCCTCAACGCTGTGGATCTGTATAATGACACCGATATTTTTATGCTGCTCCAGCGAGATGCGGTATGCAGCATTAAAAGGGTGTTTCTTCCCGACCCCGGAACGTCGGAGGCAGATGAATATTTCAGCTCAAGACCAAAGCACGTTCCAAATGATAAGACCGACATATTCAAAGGAAAAAATCTAATCTGCGTTATGATGGAAAGCCTCGATTACACTGCTATGACCGAAGAAAGCTGCCCCAATCTTACAAGAATGATGAACGAAGGCATAAATTTCAGTAATTTCTATTCGGTGCGCTTCGGGGACGCATTTACCTTTGGTACGGAAATGTGCGTAAATACAGGGCTTGCAAACTCCTCGGGGTTTGCGGTGGGTTCCGATGAAGACGGAAGTCCGTTTCCGCTTTCGCTGGGATTTCTTTTCAGAAATAACGGTTATACGGCAAATGAATTTCATTTCAATGACCCGAGCTTTTATGACCGCGGAAATATGTCCCGCATTTTCGGTTATGAAAATTATTATAAATATGCCGATATTGCCGCTGACAAAAATCTGAATTTTGAGATAGACGATACGCTTGTTACCGACGACTCTCTGTACGCAAAGCTGACGGAGGGAGAGCATTTTCTTGATTATGTTGTCACCTACAGCGCTCATATGCCTTACGGAACAAATGATGAGGTCTACAAGGAAGCTGTAAAAAGGCACCCCGAGCTTGCGGTGTCAGATCCCAAGGATATGGTCGGCGTTTTCAAAGCCAAAGCCTCTCTTACCGACGATTTGGCGGGAAAGCTTGTGGAAAGGCTTGAGGCAGACGGAAAGCTTGATGACACGGTAATATTGTTTTTCGCCGATCATTACTGCTCGGTAATTGTAGAAACCGAAAGCGACGAGCTTGCCTGCCGCACGCCCTGTTTCATCTACGCCAAGGGAATAACTCCCGAGACTGTGGAAAAGGTATGCAACACCACAGATATCCTTCCAACCCTTGTGAATATGTTCGGAGTGGGAGACAGCGATGATTATGCGGGATATGACATATTCAGCGACAGCTATGAGGGATATGCATTCTTCCCCAATCTTTCGTGGGTCACATCGGAGGGAATGTTCATTCAGGGAAGCGGCGTGCAGAGCTTTGACGGAAGTACATTAGACGATGAATACATAGAGCGGATGAATGAAACAGCTCTGAAACGGCTCAATATCAACGGCAGTATGCTTTTTTACGATTACTACCGCCGAAAGCAGCCGGAATAATATGAAAGGATAGGTCAAATGAGAATAAGAAGGAAAAAATGGGCACGTCCCGAGCTGGAGGCTTGCCCCTATTACATAGACAACGCCGAGGAAATGAAGGGCAAATGGCACGAGGCATTCGGGAATAATTCCCGTCCGCTGTATCTTGAGCTTGGCTGCGGCAAGGGCGTTTTTGCGGCTCAGCACGCTCTCAGGTACCCCGATGTAAACATCATCGCCGCCGACATCAAGGCAGATATGCTTGCGGTGGGCAGGAGGACTGTTGAGAATATGTTCGGAGCGGTGGAGCGCACCCACGACAACATAATGCTGCTGAGAATGAACATCGTGAACATCTCACAGCTCTTTGCGGAGAATGACACCGTTGACCGCATTTACATAAACTTCTGCAACCCCTGGAACAGAGGCAAGCACAACAAGCGCCGCCTTACCCACCCGAGACAGCTTGAGCAGTATAAGAATATCTTAAAGCCTGAGGGCGAGCTTCGCTTCAAGACCGATGATGACGAGCTTTTTGAGGACTCGGTGGAATATTTCAAGGAATGCGGCTGGGAGATAACCTACATCACAAGAGACCTCCATGCCGAAAATCTCCCCGACAATCTCATTACCGAGCATGAGAGAATGTTTGCAAGCGAGGGCAAGAAGATAAAGTTTCTGACCGCATTGCCGCCAAAACTGCAATAATGTCGCCGTGGAATGGTTTATTTTCCGTCATATTGCACCAAAATTCTTGACAGACACCAGCCTGCCGGCAAAAGTTTTGCGCGATTTGACGAAAAAACTGACTGCGCGACCTGCGCACCGGATATAATCAGTGGTTCCTTAGAATTTCTGATATTTTTCTTGACATCCTCGGAAAATTAAGGTATAATATTTTTAAACAATGTTTGCCTTTTTTGTTAAAGAGCAAAATTTTTCTCACAGCAGCACTTCAATGGGGATAGGATAAATTTTCTTATCCCCATTGGTTTTATAAGGCTTAATAACGATTTCAACAGAAAATAGGGAAAGGAATGATCTGTCAATGTCAAAAACAATTCTCGTAACGGGAGGAGCGGCAAGCGGAAAGTCAAGATGGGCTGTGTCCTATCTTGCAGCCTGTGACTATGTGCTCTTTCTCTCCGTTGCCGACAGTGTGGACCACGATACTATGGGACGCATCGAGTACGGCAACAAGCACAACTACGTTGAGTGGGACATCAGAACGGGAGCAAAATCAGCCCCTGCCGAGTTTATCACCGACCACAAATTCGTAATCTTCGACAACCTTGCCGCATATTCGTCTCAGGTAATGAAGGATATGTGCTCGGATATTGCCTCAATGGACGAGGCGACCAAAAAGGCTGTGGAGAAAAAGATAATCAACGATGTTTCGGATATGTATGACAAGATAATGGTCATCGACGGAACTATGATAACCGTTACCCTTGAAACAGGCTTTTCCGTAACCCCCGAAAACAAGGAGCAGGCTGTTTTCAGAGAGATACTCGGAAACGTTAATCAGCGTATCGCCAATATGTCCAACGAGGTTTACCTTTCCGCCAGCGGAATACAGTTCAAGATAAAGTAAGAAAGGAACGATAAAAATGACCTTTGAAGAATTTATTCTGGAAGCCAGAGAAATGGGTGCTTCCGATATCCATCTTACAGTAGGCGCTCCCACCGTTGTCCGCATCAACGGCGAGCTGAGAAAATTCAAGGAGCTTTCCGATGTGGTCGTAAACCGCACCATTCTTTCCATTCTGAATGCCGAGCAGGAGCAGCTTCTTACCCAGGGCAACGACATTGATTTCAGCTTTGAGCTTGAAAACGGCGCAAGACAGAGAGTCAACGTGTTCAGACAGAGCGGCAGACTTGCCTGCGCCATCAGACTTTTAAATGATAATATCCCCACTCTCGAGGAGCTTAAAATGCCCTCCGTTCTCACAGATCTTGCTGAGAAAAAGCGCGGTCTTATCCTTGTAACGGGACCTACAGGCTCGGGTAAGTCCACAACTCTTTCCGCAATGGTGGATTACATAAACAGGCACCGTGCCTGCCATATCATCACCATCGAGGACCCTGTGGAGTACAGATACGTTCAGGACAAGGCTACCATTCATCAGCGTGAGATCGGACGTGACGTAGGCTCCTTCAGCGACGCCCTCAGAAGCGCCCTCAGAGAGGACCCCGATGTTATCCTCGTGGGTGAGATGAGAGACTATGAGACCATTTCCCTTGCAATGACAGCAGCCGAGACGGGACATCTTGTCCTTGCCACACTCCATACCTCAGGTGCGGCTCAGACCATCGACCGTATCATCGACGCCTGCCCTCCCCACTCTCACGACCAGGTAAGATCCCAGCTTGCAAATATGTTCCAGGGCGTAGTTTCCCAGACCCTTATCCCC
Organism: Oscillospiraceae bacterium; assembly: GCA_017829005.1. Lineage (GTDB taxonomy): Bacteria > Bacillota > Clostridia > Oscillospirales > Ruminococcaceae > Huintestinicola. The sequence continues at coordinate 33,894 of JAGAJF010000150.1, forward strand.
ACTGCAGACGGCAAGGGACGTGTTGCCGCTCTTGAGATACTTATCGGAACAGACGCCGTAAAGAGCCAGATAAGAGCAAACAAGATACCTCAGATGGAATCTGTTATGCAGGCAGGCGCACGTCAGGGAATGTGCACCTTCCAGGATCATCTTGTAAGACTTTACAAGAGAAGCGTCATCTCCTACGAGACTGCTATGGAATATGCTTCCGACAAGGCAGAAATGGAGAAGGCTCTGAATATGACAGCAGGCTTCTGAGCCTATGCACAAATTACGGGAAAAGTCTACAGCTGACAGCTGAAATATGGATTTTCTCCTTTTTGAACAAACACATAAGAAATGAGGAGCAGCAAAGGGGCGACCCCTTTGTCATTTCGTTTGTTGATTTGCGAAATGAACAAAGTCTGTCGCTCGGTACCGATAAAACTTCTTTATCGGTACTTCCCTGATATGCCGCTCCTTTTCTTTTTTGATATGATGCGCAAATGCTATGCATATTTCCGGGCAAATGTCTACAGCTGACAGCTGAATTTTCCAAATTCTCCGTTTTGCCGAAAAATCGCTTCACCGCTTGAAATCCCGCATTTTATATGTTATCATATTATTATGTTATCATAAATTCAGGAGTGGGGACAATGAAACAGATAAGCATTGAAAAGCTGCGAGAGGCTTCGGAAAAAGGTACTGACCTGCTTGTAAACGAGATAATGCGGACCGAAAATATTGACGATTACCTCGAAAGAAACGGGGAGTTTCTGAATGAAGCTTCCTTGTCCGCCGAGCTTTGCCGCCTGCTTTCCGAAAAGGGGCTGAAAAAAGCGGACGTTATTGCCGCCAGCGGAATAACGGCTACCTATGCATATGACCTGTTCAGCGGATATAAAAACAAAAAACCTTCCCGAAATATTATCCTTGCCCTTTGCTTTGCCATGGGGCTTGATGTGGAGGATACCCAGAAGCTTTTAAAGATCTCCGACCACGGTGCTCTGTACCCCAGAGTGCCCAGAGATTCGGTCATAATGTTTGCCATAAAAAGTGCAATGACACGATGCGAAGCGGACGACCTGCTCAGCGAAAAGGGAATGGAAACACTTATATGAAAAAAGACCTCCTGTGGCAATTGCCAAGGAAGGTCTTTTTTTATATATACGATACAGATGACAATATGGAAACTGTTTCTTCGTAAGAAGTATCGGCGGAAGCCGCCTCTCCCGATGCTCCCAGCGTAAGCTCGGACTCACTTCTGTGCATAAGCATGCTGCCTGCCGCTAATATCAAAGCTGCTGTCAGAAGCAGAAGTATTATGGGCAGCAGGAGAGATCTTTTCGGGGCAGCCACAGCTTTATCCTCATCGCTGCGTATAAAGCCGCAGACTGCGGAATAATTATCACCCGTATTTTTCGCTCTGAGGATATGCCGCTTGAGCATATATTGAAGCCACTTCTCAGGTGTTTCGGATTTGAGCAGATCCGCCTCCATCTCCCCCTCGAGGACATATTCCCAGAAGCCGTCGGAGCAGATGAGGAATGCGTCGCCGCTTTGCATTTTTATGGGGGCGGCGCATTTGGCGCCCAGCTTTTCACTGCTGCCAAGAACCTTTAACAGGCGGCATCGGTCATCGCTTCCGCGAATGTCCTCAAAGCTCATCATTCCCATATCAACAGAAGCACGGCAAACCGAGTGATCCTTTGAAATAAAAATTATCCTGCCGTCTCTGAAATAGTACACCCTGCTGTCTCCCGCATTTACGGGAATGAATACGTCCTTATCGGCAAATGCGGCGGCAATGGTGGTTTTTCCGCCGCCTCCGTTTTCCGTTACATATCTGTTAGCTCCCTCAAGAAGCTCCGATATGCTTTTTTCATCATAAACGCCGCTGAAATTTTTCGTTATGTATTTAACTGCGGCGGCGGAGGCAACTTCTCCGCTTGTGTGACCGCCCAATCCGTCTGCAACGGCAAATATTCCCTTGCTGTCAAGGCGAAGTATGCTGTCCTCGTTTACCTCGTGTCCCCCGGGAGCGGTATATTCTGCGGTATCAAAAATCATTTTTATGACCATCCTTGTTTCATTGGCTTTCTGTTGACCGAAGGTCATCGCATCAGCTGAAGCAAAGTATCAGCGCCGTGAAATTATCCTGATTTGCAAATCCGCCGCCAAGCACCATTTCTTTAAGCTTTTCCGCCCTTTTGCCCGACGGGGCTGACATCACACTGCATATCCCTTTGTTACTCAAAGCGTTATATACACCGTCGCTGCATATGAGCAGCCTGTCGTCCTTGAGGGGTATCAAAGGGCGTATGTTGCCGTCGGGAGAAATATCACCTCTGTATCCTATATACCGCTCCAGAGAGTCCTTCTTCGGGTTTGAAAAAGCTTGTTCCACGGTTATTTTTCCGTTGATAACGCTGCACAGCAGACTGTTCAGATGATCTGTGTCCTCACTCAGAGCCGTCAGGATACCGTTTCTGAAAAGATAAATCCGACTGTCGCCAAGGCTGCACCAATATATTCCCGAGGCAAGGCACAATACCGCTGCTGCAGTGGTGCCGCCTTTTGCTCCCGATGCTGTGAACCGTTCGTTTATCGTCCGGAATGCCTGCTTTAGAAAGATATGGGCAGGCTGAGACCTGTCCCATGAGCGGTGCATTTCAAGCATAGACGATACGAAGCTGCCGCTTGCAAGTGAGCCGTCCGACAGACCGCCCATACCGTCTCCCAGAACTGCCGAAAAACCGTATTTTTCAACTGCATTTTTGTCAGGCGATGAAAAGCCGAAGCTGTCCTCCTGATAAGGTCTTGTGCCTTGGCAGCTTATGCTTTCGACCATGATTTTTTCAATGGAGGAATTTTGTATATTCAGGTGGACAAAAAAATTATTATTCTCCATATATCCTTTTTAAACCCGCCCTTTCACTGCACATTTTTTCGGTATTTCCGGACAAATTCTGCCGTTTTCTTACATAAATTATATCATCTCTGCATAGAGGGGTGGTATGCAGATCAGCATTATTTTTTGAGGCTCCAAAGCATAAAAAATGGCATTGCCGTTTGATATCAGGGAATACGGCAATACTTTTTTCACTTATCCAGCCCATATTCGGAAAGCGTTTTCTGAACTTCCTTCAGCGCCTCCCGCCGCTCCTTGAAATCGGGGATATATTTCCCCACCAGCTGCCAGAAGGCGGGGGAATGGTCCATATGAACGGTATGGCACAGCTCGTGGACGATAACATAGTCAATAAGCTTCGGGTCGGCGGCTATGAGCATACGGGAGAGATTTATCGTCTTATGAGCCGAACAGCTGCCCCAGCGGGTACTTGCTCCGTTTATCCTGACGGCGGATATTTCAAAGCCCATTTTCTCGGCGGCAGAGTATGTACGGGGGATAAGGGTCTCCTTTGCGATGGCGGCATAAAGCTTTCTCAGATAGGGAAGAAGGGCTTCAAGGGTCATATTTTCGGGCAGATGAATAAAGCCGTCAATATATCCGTAGGGCTTTTCGTGACTTACGGGGGAGAGCTTTCCGAAAAGGGGCAGCTCATTTGGAGGCAGGGCGAGACGCTCATTTCGCTGCTCCGAACGCCGGGAAGCGGCGGCAGAGTGCTTTTCTATCCAGTCTGACTTTTCTCTGATAAACTCCTCTATCCTGCTTTCGGGATAACTGTAGGGCGCGCGGACGATGAGCCTTCCGTCCTTATCAATGGTCAGGGAGAGCGTTTTTCTGCCGCTGCGTATAAGTTCATATTCCAAATCTGCATATCTCCTTATAAAATTATTATACAATTATATCATATTTTGTCTGATGCTGAGCTTGCTATATGTAAAATTTGACGAAATGCACTAAAACTTCTCCGCCGCTTGTGCGAATTGGAGAAAATAGGGACAGGCGGCGTATTTCCTTGACTTTTTCTGAACAGAGGGGTATAATATAAGTATGAAAAAGCAGCCAATTATCACGCTTTTAAGGAGGAGTCGGCTATGGGAAAGAATAACGCTTTGAACATCATTCATTCGGTCTTTACGGCAATCGAATTTACAGCGGTCTTTTTAATGGCCGCGGTGATCATTGTCTGCGGAATAATATGACCGATGATATTTTTCAAACAGCTCCTGTTTGTGACGGGGGCTGTTTTTCTTTATTCTTTAAAAACGATACTGCTTTTGTAATTTAAAAGAATAAAGAATAACGAATAAATAATAAAGAATAAAGATGACGCTACAGCAATCTGAACCTGTTTTTTTCAAATTCCAAAAGCCCCTCGTCCCTCATTCTGCAAAGCTCATTGGACATTGCGCTTCTGTCCACCGAGAGAAAATCCGCAAGCTGCTGACGGTTGAAGGGTATGGAAAAAGTGCTGCTTCCTTGACTTTTCGCTTCCTCGGAAAGATATGCGATAAGCTTTTCACGGGTGGTGCGCCTTGACATGACCCCCAGCTTGCGGACAAGCCTTCTGTTCTTTTCGGATATTGCAAAAAACAGGTTTTGGACTGCTATGGAATGAAATCTGCAGGCTGAGGGGCAGACCGTAATGACCCTCTTCACATCAAAAAATATAACAGCGCTGTCCTCCACCGCAAGCACATCGCTTTGCACAGGACCGCTTTCGGGAGCGGCATACGCCTCGCCGAACATATCGCCCGGGGAAACGGCGTTTATGATACTGCGATTGCCCCAGTAATCGTCACGCTGTATATGGAGCTGCCCCTCCGCAAGCACCATGATATCCCCTGTGCGCTCCCCCTGCCTGAGTACATACTCCCCTTTTTTATATGTGCCGAGCCTTGCCTGCAAACAGGTGAGCATTGCTCTGATATCCTCTTCTCCCAGACCGGAAAAGAGACGGGTTTTCATTAAAACAGGAATATATTTCTCCATAGCTTCCTCATTTTCTGTTGTAAAAACAACCGACTTGTTTTATTTATTATATTATAATCATATCAGAAAGTCAAGAGCTTTCCGATCAGCGTGTCGCTGAAGCCACCTCGTTGGGAAGATAGCAATCATTTTCTCGTTTTGTGGCTCGGTAACGTAAGAAATGATCTGAGGAGGATACCGAATTGATAAGAAGAATAATTAAGATAGACGAAGAAAAATGTACAGGCTGCGGACTTTGCGCAAAAGCCTGCCACGAGGGAGCTATCGAAATGACAGACGGCAAGGCAAGGCTTACCCGTGAGGACTACTGCGACGGGCTGGGAGACTGTCTTCCTGCCTGTCCCGCAAATGCCATATCCTTTGAGGAGCGTGAGGCACCTGCCTATAATGAGGCGGCTGTTATGGCGGCAAAGAAGAAAAAAGCGGCGGATATACTTCCCTGCGGCTGCCCGGGAACACAGTCAAAGGCTATAAAGCGCGAGACTGTCTCATCGCCCTGCGGATACGTTGGAAGTCAGCTTTCCCAATGGCCTGTGCAGATAAAGCTGGTGCCTGTGAATGCGCCCTATTTCGACAATGCAGACCTGCTTATCGCCGCTGACTGCACCGCATATGCCTATGGAAATTTCCACAATGATTTTATTGGCGGCCGCATAACCCTTATCGGCTGTCCCAAGCTTGACGAGGGAGACTATGCAGACAAGCTTTCCGCAATTCTTACAAATAACAGCATAAAAAGCGTTGTTGTCACACGTATGGAGGTGCCCTGCTGCGGCGGGATAGAAAATGCGGCAAAACGGGCAATTCAGGCAAGCGGCAGGGTCATTCCCCTTGAGGTAGTGACCATATCCGCCGACGGAAGAATTATAAAAAGAGAGGTCAAAGATTAAATGAATAAAATGTTTTGTTATCAGTGCGAGCAAACGGCAGTCTTAAAAGACTGCAACGGGTGCAAGGGCTGCATGGGTATGTCGGGGGTATGCGGCAAGAAAGCCGATACTGCTCTGCTCCAGGACGAGCTTACGGGTGCGCTTATCGGTCTTGCCCGTGCCATTGACGGCAATGAGGACATTGTCACCGAAAATATCTATAAGCTTATCATCAAGGGGCTTTTTACGGCTGTCACAAATGTTAATTTTAATAATGATACCATAAAAAAGCTTACAGATGAAATTAGGCTTGAGAAAAATCGCCTTATCCCACGCTGCGGCGGCTGCGACTCACCCTGCGGAAGAAATGATGATTATGATATGACAAAGCTGTGGAACGCCCATGAGGATATACGTTCTCTCAAGTCACTCATACTGTTCGGCATTCGGGGAATGGCGGCATATGCATATCACGCAATGGTGCTGGGATTTTCCGATGATGAGGTGAACAGATTTTTCTGCAAGGCGCTTTTTGCTGTAGGAATGGACGATTGGGGAATGGACGAGCTTCTGCCGATCGTTATGGAAACGGGCGAAAAAAATCTCAGATGTATGGAGCTTCTTGACAAGGCAAACACCCACACCTACGGACACCCCGTTCCCACAGAGGTGACCCTTACCGTTGAAAAGAGTCCATTTATAGTGATATCGGGTCATGACCTTTATGACCTGAAGCAGCTTCTTGAGCAGACAAAGGACAAGGGCATAAATATCTACACCCACGGCGAAATGCTCCCTGCCCACGCATATCCCGAGCTGAAAAAATATCCTCATCTGAAAGGCAATTTCGGTACGGCTTGGCAAAATCAGCAGAAGGAATTTGCCCATATCCCCGCACCCGTACTCTTTACCACCAACTGCCTTATGCCCCCTAAGGAAAGCTATTTCGACAGGGTGTTCACCACCGAGGTGGTTTCCTATCCGGGCATAGTGCATATCGGTGATGACAAGGACTTTTCTCCTGTAATTGAGAAGGCGCTGGAGCTTGGGGGCTACTCAGAGGACAGGCATTTTACGGGCATAAACGGCGGCGGAAGGGTCATAACGGGCTTCGGTCACAATGCCGTTCTTTCTGTTTCGGACAAGATAGTTTCCGCCGTAAAATCGGGAGATATAAAGCATTTCTTCCTGGTTGGCGGCTGTGACGGTGCGAAAACGGGACGAAATTATTACACCGAATTTGTGAAGCAGACTCCCTCAGACACCGTTGTGCTGACCCTTGCCTGCGGAAAATACCGCTTCAACGATCTTGATCTCGGCACCGCCTGCGGTCTGCCCCGAATTATGGATATGGGACAGTGCAGCGATGCATACAGCGCAATAAAGGTGGCGTCCGCTCTTGCGGAAGTATTTGACTGCGATGTTAACGAGCTGCCCCTTTCTATGGTGCTTTCATGGTACGAGCAGAAGGCGGTGTGCATTCTGCTGACCCTTCTTCATCTGGGCATAAAAAATATCCTGCTGGGTCCTTCTCTGCCTGCATTCATCTCGCCCAATGTGCTAAGCTTTCTTGCGGAGAAGTATAACATTGCTCCCATCTCCACCCCCGAAGAGGATATGAAGAAATTATTGGCATAATGCGCATTGTTCATACAAAAAAGCCGCTTCGGGAGAGCGGCTTTTTTATGGAGTTTTTTACAGATTAAAATTTATAGAAAAACGTTGAAATCCGCCGCAAAATGTGATATAATAAATCAAAGTATGCGCCTGCGGAGAATGCGGGCAAAGAGGTGAGAAATTACGGAGACAGCGGTATTTGCCGTTACAGGCAGCAAAAGCTTTCACAAGCTGGAGCTTTCGAAAGCCCTGCTCAGATTTGTGGAGTTCGATTTTACATATTTCTGGGAGCAGTGCATCGAGGCAGGCAGGAACGCAAGGAAAACAGGCAGGATCTCACAGAATATGCAAAATATGGCGATGAACGCTCTTGTAAAGTGCCACCCCTATGTGGAGGCGTGCGCTTCTACGGAGTTTTCTTCCGTTGTTCTCGACTGCATTATCGCTTATATATGTCACTCGGAAGGAATTGGTCTCGAGGAGCTTTGGGCGAGGTGCATATCTCCCAAAAGCCTGTACGAAAAGGCTATCTTCAACCGTGTAAGCGAATATAAAACGGGCAGAGGTATAAATCAGTGGATAAATATCGTCCGTATGCAGGAATACGCCCGTTCTAAAATTAAATTTATTTACGAATGCGACTCAAACATTATGCTCCGTCCCGAGGATTACCGCACCCGAATGGAGTATTTCGACCTGGCTTTCAGCGTTGCGGCAAATGAAACGGGCTGCCCTATGGACAAGCTTCCCTCGGTGAAGATGTACACTCCCTCCACACTTCCCGATTCGGTATTTATGATGGGGAGAATGTCAAAAAATATTTACCGCCGACTGTCAGATGTTCTCCGTGACGCGGAGATGTGGGACGAGAAGACCCTTAATGACCACAACCGCGACCAGACCGCTCTTGACGCTTTCAGCTATGTGAAGGATATGCCCCGACCGGCGGAAAATGATATGCGCTTTGCACTTGAAGCAGTTTCCGAGCTTTCCGAAACTGTCTATGTTCCCGACAGCTTCAAGGATATGATAGACCTTGAATTTATGCTGATGTCCCAAAAGGGGATATATATGTCCAAATGCCCACGCTGCGGCAGATTTTTCGTCCGTGACCCTGAGGAGAAATCTCCCTACTGCCACAGGGTAAATTCCAGCGGAATGACCTGCACCGAGCAGATAAACGAGGAGCTGGGAATTGCGGCAATGAAGCGGGGAGAGGTGCCCGTAAGCGAGGAGAAGCCCGTTTCGGAGGATACTGCTTCGGAAAATGAGACTGTAGAAAACACAAATATTGAAGAAACGGCAGAGCCTGCGCCTCAGACTGAGCCTGCACCCGAACCCGAGGAAGTTCCCGAGGTCAAGCCAGAGCCTGCAAAGCCTGTTTTCTTTGATGAAAAGCCCCCTCAGCCCATAGAGATACCAAAGGAGCTTGAAAAGCGCTGTCAGCGTGTTTACAATATGCTCTACAAGCGGATAGGAACGCTTATGACCGAAAAGGAGTTCAGGGAATGGTCGGGCTATCTGTCCGATACAAAGCGTGACCTGCGTGAGGGCAATGCGGAGCTGTCCCAGATGGAGGAATTTCTCGATTACTGGGAAACTGCCGTCAAAAAGCAGTCAAGAAAGAGCCGCAGGCACAAGGAGGCGGCTTTCGATACTCCTTCTTATCCCGAAAGCCTGCCTGTTTCTCACAGCGAAAAGCCCGACAATGAGCTTAGCAGTATGTTTGACGAGGCTGTGAAGGCGGCGGAGGAGAAGGAGGACTCGGGCATATCTCCCGCAGGAACGGAAGCCGCTCCCGAGGAAAGAAGCTTCAAGCCCTTTGACCCCCCGAAATACAGCACTGTTCTCGAGGCGATGATGGACGGAAAATACAAGTCCGAGGAGCTGCTCACCGACAGCTCGGGAGACAGCGCTGCAGACGGTGACATTACCGTCAACGGCAAAAAGATCACTCTCCCCAACTGGGAAAGGATAACAAGGGAATGACCCTTTAGGAGATGATGAAGTGGATTTTATCAACGAAGCCGCCGCTGTAAACGGGCTTGCCGATGAGATAGTCAAGGGCGGCGTATGCCTTTTCAATGCGGTGAAATACATCTACTCCATTGCCGAGGAGAGCTTTTACACCGTAAGCATAAAGGACGCATTCAAGATAGTCTTAAATAACATTACCGACACCGACTCCCTTACCGCTCTGGGGCTTCGCATTGACGGAGAAAGCTGCGGCGAGATGATGGGTGAGGAATATGAAAAGGTACTGCCCCTTATGGTGTACAGTCTGGCGGTGCGTATCCCTGTGCTTAAAAATCTCAGGGGAGCAAGCGGTCCTATGACCGATGACCAGCTTTACAAGGTCTACAATGCCGTTATGGCAAAGGGAGCGGAAAATTACAAGGACGCCGTTACCGAGAGCTTTATGGAGATAAAGTATCTGGTGCGAAAGGGCAAACGGCTGCCGCCATACAACGCCGACTGGTTCAAGACCTACATATACACCAGCGTCCCCGCTCTTTCGGAGATAACCAACAAGAATATGTTCCTCTTAGGCTTTGCGGACGTGCTGTTTGCAATGTTCTACTCCTGCCTTGAGGAGGAGCTTTTTGAGAAGATAAAGGAATATTCCGCCGACGATTTTGGCGAGAGCATTGAGATATGACAAATAAAGGAGAATGGCTATGACGATTTACTTATGCGGATTTATGGGCTGCGGCAAGACCACCGTGGGCAGGGTGCTTGCGGATATGATGAGCCTTGAGTATATGGATATGGACGCATACATCGAGAAAAAGTCGGGTATGAGCATACCTCAGATATTCGCCGAAAAGGGCGAGGACGCTTTCAGGAGAATGGAAACAGAAGCTGTTGCCGAGCTTGGTAAGGCGGGGGGAATTATTGCCTGCGGAGGCGGTGCGATGCTCAAGGAGATAAACGCAAAGACTGCCGCAGAGTACGGAACGGTGGTCTACATTGATGTTCCCTATGACACCTGCTACGAGCGCATTTCGGGGGATACCAACCGCCCTATTGTTATGGCGAACACAAAGGAGTCTCTGGGGGAGATATATAACGAGAGAGTTCCACTTTATCTTGCCCATTCCAAGGTACGGGCGGACGGAAAAAAATCTCCCGAGGAGATAGCTGCTGAGATAAAAGCGGCTGTGACAGAGCAGAGCGGGAGATAATTATGGATCTTGAACAGCTTTTATATGAAAAGGTACGCTCAGAAATAGAAAAATGGGACAGTGAAGGGGTCTATGCCCTGTATTTCGGGGTAAGCGTCAATTCTATTGACGGAAATATTCCCCACTTCGTCATCGGACGGGGAGTTGACAGGGGAAAGCCCTTTCCCGATAAATGGCACCTTGCGGTAAGCGCAGAGGACGAAACGGAGATAACCGCCGATGATGCGACCGCACAGGCTCTTACCGACTGGCTTTACGCTCAGGGAGTGACAGATATCGGTTATGAAGACCCGGATGAAATGTATGACGAAATGATGTCGTACATAGGAAAAGGACCTGCCGGGAGCTATGAACTTCTTCAGCTTGGCGTGAAGATCGCAAAAAGGCTCTTTGAGGAGAATTTTATAAGGGAAAAATTCGGCAGAGACATTCCCGTTATCTTTGACGACCTTGAAACCACATGGTATAATATCGAAGCAACCGAAAATGCCAATCCCGACGGGCTTGCGGACGAGTTTTTCCGGAAATTTTCCGCAAACAGAAAAAACAGCCCCGAAGCACTCAGATTTGCAAAAGCCGCAATGGGCTTTTCGGGAATGTTCAGGATAGGCGCTTTTCTTCCGATGACAATTGCTGCTGCCTTGTTTACGCTGGTATTCGGGGGGATAAGGTTCCCTTTAGCGGTCGGCGGTGTTGTAAAGGCTGCGGCTATGGGTATTGTCTGCGTTTTGCTGCTGATGTCAAGGATAAGGCAGCTCAGGGCATACGTTGACGGGGCAAAGCCTTTTCTGCGTTTATTGGCAGTTACGGCGGCAGATATTTGTCTGACGGCGGTGTGCCTGTTTTCCTGCAATTTCATGGCAGACAGGCTTGCGGCAGGTGCGTTTTTCCTTGTCTGTGCCCTGATATGCGCCGCAGATTATGCTGCAATGAGAAAAGGTATGAAAAAGCTTGTTTCTGAGCGCGGCGGCGAGATATCGAAAACCTTTGTCCCGCTTCGGAAAAATAACGATATATCCGAAAATAACAATAACGATTTTGAATAAAAGCTTTACAGAAAGGAAAGATCTAATGTCAAAAATATATTCGCTGGGTCTGGACATCGGTTCGACCACAGTAAAAACTGTCATTTTAGAGGACGGAAAGATAATTCACGCAAAATATCAGCGCCACTTCTCAAAGGTTCGCGAAACTGCCGCTGAGCAGGTTGCGGAGATAGGCAGGGTATTCCCCGACGCTGAGTTTCATCTTGCCATAACAGGCTCTGCAGGTCTGGGACTTGCAAATGCTGCCGCTCTTCCTTTCGTTCAGGAGGTACACAGCGCATTTATTTCCGTTAAAAAGGATTACCCCGACGCTGACTGCGTTATCGAGCTGGGCGGCGAGGACGCTAAGATAATCTTTCTCACAGGCGGCACCGAGCAGCGTATGAACGGCTCCTGCGCAGGCGGTACGGGTGCGTTTATCGACCAGATGGCGACCCTTCTGGGCATTACCGTTGACGAGATGGACGAGCTTTCTTCAAAGGCGGAGAAGCTTTATCCCATTGCTTCACGCTGCGGAGTTTTCGCAAAATCGGACATTCAGCCCCTTTTAAATCAGGGCGCAAGACGTGAGGACATTGCCGCTTCAATTTTCCAGTCGGTAGTCGATCAGACCGTTTCGGGTCTTGCGCAGGGCAGAGAGATAAAGGGCAAGGTGCTTTTCCTGGGCGGTCCTCTCACTTTCATCAAGGGACTTCGCAAGGCTTTTGTGAACACCCTTGAGCTTTCCCCCGAGAACGCTGTATTCCCCGAGAATGCACAGTGCTTTATGGCATACGGCAGTGCGCTTTATGCCGCTGAGTCCGAGCCTGAGGTATTCACCGCTGCCGAGATAGCAGAGAAAATGAGAGCCGCAAAGGTGAATGACGACATCATCACAGGCAGGAGACTTTTTGAAAATCAGGCGCAGTATGACGAATTTGTTGCCCGTCACGGCAGGCACGATCTCCCCACTGAGGACATAAACACCTACGAGGGCGAGGCATACCTGGGCATTGACGCAGGCTCCACCACCACAAAGCTTGTGCTTATCACTCCCGACGGAAAGCTCCTTTATCATCACTATGTTTCAAACAAGGGTCAGCCCTTAAACGTAATAACCGCTCAGCTGGGTGAAATTTACCGCACTGTGGGGGACAGGATAGCTATCCGTGCCTCGGCGGTAACGGGCTACGGCGAGGACCTTATCAAGGCAGGCGTGGGCGTTGATTACGGTCTTGTTGAGACTGTTGCTCATTACAAGGCGGCTTCCTATTTCTGTCCCGATGTGGATTTCATCATCGACATCGGCGGTCAGGACATCAAGTGCTTCAAGATAAAAAATCACGCAATCGACAGCATTATGCTGAACGAAGCCTGCTCCTCGGGCTGCGGCTCATTTATCCAGACCTTTGCTCAGGCTATGGGCTATGACATTGCCGAATTTGCAAGGCTGGGACTTTTTGCGGAGCGCCCCGTTGACCTGGGTTCACGCTGCACCGTATTTATGAACAGCTCGGTAAAGCAGGCTCAGAAGGACGGCGCTTCCGTTGAGGATATTTCCGCAGGTCTGTCCTCGTCCATCATCAAGAACGCTATTTACAAGGTTATCCGTGCAAATTCCGCAGATGAGCTTGGAAAGAATATCGTTGTTCAGGGCGGCACATTCCTTAATGACGCCGTTCTCAGAGCCTTTGAGCAGGAAATCGGCAGAGATGTGGTAAGACCTGCAATTGCGGGACTTATGGGCGCATTCGGTGCGGCTCTTTACGCAAAGGAGACTGCCGCTGCCGAAAACAAGCTTGGCTCCGACCTTATCTCTCCCGAAAAGCTTGCTGAGTTCTCCTTCAAGTCACGTCAGATGAACTGCGGCGGCTGCACGGCAAAATGCTCTCTCACGATGATAACCTTCTCCGACGGTCACAAGTTCATCAGCGGCAACCGCTGTGAAAAGGGTGCGGGAATTACCAGAAAGGAAGAGGCTCCCTGCCTTTATCAGTACAAATATCAGCTTATCCGAAGCCTTGCAGACAAGGGCGCTCCCGAAAAGCCTATTGCGACGATAGGAATACCTCTTGTTCTCGGCTTTTACGACCAGCTTGCCTTCTGGACAGCATTTTTCCACAGGCTGGGCTTTAAGACACAGCTTTCCGCAGAGAGTACCAGAGACCTTTATTTCAAGGGTCAGCACACCATTCCCTCGGACACCGTATGCTATCCTGCAAAGCTTGCTCACGGTCATATCGTTGACCTGCTTGAGAAAAAGGTTGACGTTATCTTCTATCCCTGCGAGACATACAATATTGACGAGGGACATTCGGACAACAATTACAACTGTCCTGTTGTGGCATATTAACCCGAGCTTTTAAAGGCGAATATCCCCGAGCTTAACGAGGACAATTTCCTTTATCCCTATATGGACGTTAACCTTGAGAAGCACATCGTTCAGACGGTATGCAAGGTTTTCGGAAAGTATGACCTTAACAAAAAGGATGTTAAGGAAGCATGGAAGCTGGGTATGGACTCTTTGAAGGAATATCACGAGGCTGTTATTGCCAAGGGAGCTGAGATAATCGCAGAGGCGAGAAGGAAGAATATGCCCATAATCGTTCTCAGCGGCAGACCCTACCACGTTGACCCCGAGATAAATCACGGCATACATAAGCTTATCACCTCTCTGGGAATGGCTGTTGTCACCGAGGACGCTGTGTGTCACCTTGCGGAAACTCCCGTGCTTCACGTTCTCAATCAGTGGACATATCACTCGAGGCTTTATCGTGCGGCGCAGTATGTTACCACTCAGCCCGATATGCAGCTTGTACAGCTTGTGTCCTTCGGCTGCGGCATTGACGCCGTTACCACCGACGAGGTGCGCTCCATTCTCGAGCCAAAGGGCAAGTTCTACACTCAGCTGAAAATTGACGAGATAAGCAATCTTGGCGCTGTGAAGATCCGTCTCAGAAGTCTTGAGGCGGCTATTAAGGCTTCAAAGAATTAAGTATATACAGAATTAAAGCCGCTCCCGACGTGTGATGTGTCGGGAGCGGCTTTGTGTTTGCGGGTGATGACCCGCGGCGGCGGGGGACGCCCCGCGGCGAGGTCGTGCTGTGCGTTTGTACGGTGCGGTAAGTTTTGTTTCCGCGCCGATAGATACAATATCAGCTCGAAAAATAGGAATATGTTGTTCCGTTTGTAATTTAACTTTGCTTAAAATTGTAAGCGATTATGCAAAGGGACAACCTAAGGGGAGGGGGGAAGAACTAAACCCAACAAAAATGCGGACTTCCCCCCTCCCCTACGGTTTTCCCCTTGCGACCTCTTTCCCTACCCTCTCCCCCTATCCCGCATTTTTACAGTTTTGTTTTAACTTAATAGTTTGAGTCCTTTGTTTGATTTTGTTTAAACTTTTTTACCTCGTCATTCCTTTTTTGCGGTTTCCCATAGCCTATTATGGGGCATATGCCTATACAGTTTAGGTCTGCGGCTTTTCGCCAATAAAAAAATCCCAACCTCAAGCCTAAGCAGAATGGACATATGCTCCATAACAGAAAATGGGGAACCGCCAAAAAGGAGTGACGAGGTGAAATGCCTCGAACAAAACCAAATATAAGGTTCAAAACTTTAAGGTTCAAGCACAACTGTAAAAATGCGGAAAAAGGGAGGGGTAAGGGAAAGAGAGTGCAGAGGGAAAACCTAAAGGGGAGGGGAAAGTCCGCATTTTTGTTGGGTTTATTTCTTTCCCCTCCCCTTAGGTTGTCCCTTTGCTTACTCGCTAACAGGGTTAAGTAAAATAAACATATAAATAATCAAAATAAACTATACCGCCAAATTACGATTTATCGGGCAGCTTATTTGTGCCGTTACCGAGCCGATAGTCTGCCACCCAAATAAATTACAGAACGTCTCGCCGCGGGTCGTCACCCGCTTAAAATTTTCGCTCTATCTCGTACCCTCGGAAAACTCTTTCCTTGGGCTTTTTTCTTGCCCTGCGCTGAGCGGCTATTTCAAGCATTCGCTGTCTGAATTCCTTGCGCCTTATTTCTCTTCGCTTCTGCTTCTCGGAGCAGAAAATTATGTGCTGTGCCACTCGCTCCGCATAGAAAAAGCTGTCGGGAAAGGAAGCCGCGTTGACCTCTTCTCCGCCGTATTCGTCATACCAGTGATAGTCAAATTCCGCCCGCCCGCTTTCGGTGCAGGAGTAGTCGAGCCAGCTTGCGGGGGCTTCAAAATATCTTGCCTTGCCCTTTACTATTACCCTGCGACCTGTGCAGGTCACCTGCTCCACATTGCTGAGGTCCATTACCCACAGCCTGCGGTAAATGGTCAGCCCCTTTTCTCCTGCACTGCTTCGGACGTATCGGGATATGACCATCTGCTCTCCGAGAATTTCGATATAGGTGTATTTCCTATGCCCCGAAAGCCTTAGATTTGTTATCACCGCAACTATGACCGATACGGTGAAGCTGTAGGCACAGGTCACAAAAAAACAGGTGATGTACAGCCTGAAAAAATCATCGGGCACTTTTGTGCGGCGTATTATCAGCAGGTATATTATGGATAATGCCGTTACTGCCGTAAGTGAGGGGATATTCACCGCAAGCATTAGCTTGTCAAAGCCACGGGACAGCTTCTTCCCGTCGCTGTGTATCATTTTGTGCAATGAAATTTTCCCTCCTTTTGGAGATCATCCGACTATCCTCAGAAACGCCTCATTAAGTCGCTCCCAGCTTATTTCCTCTCTGTCGGGGATAGCGCTGACGGCTGCTTCCATATCCGCAAGACGGCTGTCTATAAAATCATTCAGCACGTCAATGCGCCTGCCTGTTCCAAGCTCGGGAGTTTCTGTTTTCTTTCTGAGAAGGTCATTTACCGCAGCTTTCAGCTCCTCGGGGAGCATTGCTTCGGAAAGCTCCGAAAAGAGCATTGGCGGCGGAGTGCCATTTTTTATTATCCACTCACAGGCAAGTATTGGGCGGAGGACATAAAAATATTTTTTTAGCCGCACCTCTTCGCCCTGAAGAAATTCTCTGTTATTTCGCTTTGCCATACTGAGATAATGCCACGCTCCGGGTTTGGGGGAGAAACAGTCGTTTATAGGTCCGTCAAGGGACTGCCATTCCTCGGTGGTGCGGTAGATTATGGGGGAACTGTTCCACTCGAACATTGTGGGATTTGACTTGTGGAGCAGTCTCAGAGCCTTGCTCAGGTCCCAGCCGTTTATGTCCCACACATCGTCAAGCTGCCACTCAATAACGTCACGTGTTTTGTCAAGCCGCAGGTAAAATTCCCTGGGGCGCACGTATATGAAGCGCACATCATAGTCGCTGTCGGGTGATGCAAAGCCCCAGGCTCTGCTCCCCGACTCGATACAATGGAGTATGCGGATATTCTCGGATTTTTCAAGCTCGCATAGCTTCTTGTCAAGCTCTTCCTTAAATCCCATTTTCCTTCTTCATCTCCTGCTTTACGGGCAGCATAATTACCACAGTTGTACCCATTCCCTGCTCGCTGAATACCTCAAGGGTGCCGCTGTGCATTGTGATTATCTCGTCAGCTACAGCAAGACCTATGCCCGAGCCACGCTTATTATGGTTTGCACGGAAGAATTTTGTCTTTATCTTGGGCAGGTCCTCGGGGGAGATGCCGCAGCCTGTGTCGCTTACCTCTATCTCTATCTTGTTCTCGTCTGCAAGGATAGCCTGTACCGTTACAAGACCGCCCTTTTCCGAATATTTGATGGCGTTGTCTATCACGTTTATGAAAACCTGTCTCAGCCTGTTTCTGTCGCCGTAGACCGCAGGGAGATCTTCGGGTTCGGCATAGACAAGCTCAATTCCCTCTTTTTTAGCCTTCTCCGCATAGATAAGCACTGCGTCCCCAAGCTCAGCAAGGATATCCACGTTGCCCTTGTTAAGGGTGAATTTGCCGTTTTGCATACGTGAAAAGTCAAGAAGCTCTTCCACCATTTGTGAAAGTCGCTCCGTTTCCGAGGTTATGACCCTCATTCCCTTGACAATAGTTTCACTATCGTCGGGCATTGAGCCGATAGTCTCCGCCCAGCCCTTTATGGCTGTAAGGGGCGTTCTCAGCTCGTGGGATACGCCCGAAATGAACTCGTTTCGCATTGCTTCCGACTGTGAAAGCTCATCTGCCATTTTGTTGACGATATCGCACAGCTCGCCTATCTCGTCGTCGGACTGTACGGGTATTCTTACCGAGAAATCGCCCCTTGCGTATCGTCTTGCGGTGGAGCCGAGCTGTCTTACGGGAATTACGATGGACTTTACGAAATACATTCCCGAGAACATCATCAGGGCAAGTATGGCTCCGCATATTACGGCGGCTATGATTATGAGCGCAGCAATGTGCCTGTCCACTCTTTCGGTGGAGGCTACAAGGCGGATAACACTGAATTCTCCTGCAGTATCGGGGGTCACTATGCTTATGGCAATGACCTTTTCGCCCGAGGGCAGCCTGCCCGTAAATGTGCCTGAATTGCCGCTCTGCAGTGCGTCGTAATAATCCTGGGTAAGCACGTCAAAGGTGGGGGCAAAGCCCGAGGAGGTCATTGACACCTGTCCGCCCCCGCTTACGGTCATAAGCTCCATTTTATTCTTCTCCGACCAGTTTTCCACGATAGAGCGCACTTCGGAGGTGAAGCTGGCGGGATTGTCCGCATAATACTGAGACAACATTCCCGAGATCATATTGAGCCTTGAGCTGATATACTGCTTTGCCGAATTGTAGTAGTAGAAATTTATGAATACCGAAAACGCCAGCAGCACGCTCATAAGCACGAGAAATATCGCACCTAAGCTGTTGACAAGCCATCTTCGGGTTATGGTGGCTCTTGACCTTTTTATTGCCGCCGACCTCCCTGCTTATTTCTTCTCGTCAGCTTTTCCGTCGCCGCACCACTTGTAGCCGAAGCCCCATATGGTGGCGATATATTTGGGATTGGAAGGAACGTCCTCCAGCTTCATTCTGAGCCTTCTGATATTTACGTCAACTATCTTGTCGTCACCGAAATAGCCGTCGCCCCAGATGTGATTTAAAATGCTGGTGCGGTCAAGGGCGGTGTTCTGATTGTTCATAAAATATTCGAGTATCTGATACTCCACCTGCGTAAGCTCGATGTTTTCGCCGTTCTTTGCCACCGTTCTGCTCTTTGTGTTCAGGGAGAAGGGTCCCGAGGTGATGATGGGGGACTTTTCCTCCTTCACAAAGGACATACTTACCCTGCGGTAAACGGCGTCGATACGTGCGGTAAGCTCCGAGGGGGAGAAGGGCTTGGTTATGTAATCATCTGCTCCCAGCATAAGTCCGCTGACCTTATCCATTTCCTGTGTTTTTGCGGAGAGCATTATTATGCCTATGGTGCTGCTCTTCTTTCTAAGCTCCTTGCAGACCTGGAAGCCGTCAATGCCCGGCATCATTATATCCAGCAGGGCAATATCGAAATTGCCGTTTTCCTCGTTAAATACCTCGAGAGCCTTTTCGCCGCAGTTTACGTCCACCACGTCATAGCCTGCTCTTTTCAGGTTTATGACCACAAAGTCTCTGATAACGTCCTCGTCCTCGCAGACAAGTATTCTTTTCATTTTGGTTACGTCCTTTCTTTTATTATTCCTGTTCGCTGTAGGGCTTTCCAAGCACCATTACGGAATAGGGTTCAATATTATAATCGTCGTTTACGGTGTAGAGCGGAGTATTGCCTGCTTTTGCGCCGTCAATGTATACATTCAGTTCCCCGAATGCGTGAAGGGTGATAGTGTCCGGGGTGGGATTAAGAAATACCACGATCTCTTCAAGGCTGCAGTCGCCGTAAAGTCCAAAGCCTACCACTCTTTTGGGGAGACGGTCGAAGAATTTCATATTGTTGCCGATATCCTCCACCGTTGACATTCTCAGGGCGGTGTGGGCTTTTCTGAATTCGATAAGCCCCTTGTAATACTCGAAAACGTCCTTGAACTCTGTTTTTCTGTCCCACTTGAGACTGTTGACGATATCGGGGGAATGGTAGCTGTTGTGGTCATATGCGCCGCCGGGGAGGGGCTTTGAGCGCAGGAATTCCTGTCCTGCCTGTATGAAGGGTATGCCCTGTGACAGGAATACCATTGCCGCTGCCATTTTATCCATCTGCTTTCTTACTTCGATGGAGTCGGTGGGGTTTGTATAGGCAAGCTTGTCCCAGAGGGTCAGGTTGTCGTGGGCTTCAACATAGTTTACGGTCTGCCAGGGGGAAATAGCCCAGGAGTATTTGTCAAGATTTGGTATCTGGGGGTGGGGGATACGTCCGCACATTATTTCCTTCACGTAATCCTCTACGCCCTGTGCGCCGTTTACATAGCCCTTGCTGCGGTTTTCAAAGTTGTTGCCCTTTACGGTGTCTCTGAAATCGTCGCTGAAATAGGCTACATTTGGGGTGTGGCGGGCATTGAGCTTCATACATCTCTTTGCGTCGGAGAGGGGTGAGTCGCCTCCTGTCCAGCCCTCGCCATACATGATAATATCGGGATTTATGGCGTGGAGACGCTCGTATGCTTCGTTTATTGTGTCGATGTCATACAGTCCCATAAGGTCAAAGCGGAAGCCGTCTATTTTATATTCCGTTGCCCAGTAGACAAGGCTGTCTATGATGAATTTTCTCACCATAAAGCGCTCGGTGGCTACCTCGTTGCCGCAGCCTGAGCCGTTGGAGAAATATTCCCCGTTTGCTCCCCAGAGACGGTAGTAATACTTGGGAAAGGTCTTGTTGAAGGGGGAGTCGGCGGTGGCGTAGGTATGGTTATACACCACGTCCATTACCACCTTTATGCCCTGACAATGGAGGGCGTGGACAAGCCTTTTGAACTCTGCCACTCTTGCACGTCCGTCATAGGGATTGGTGGAGTAGGAGCCTTCGGGGAGGTTGAAGTTTAGCGGGTCATAGCCCCAGTTGAACTGAGGTTTATGAAGCTCGGACTCGTCTATGGTCTGATAGTCAAAGCTTGGCATAAGGTGGACGTGGGTGATGCCCAGCTCCTTTAAGTGGTCGATGCCGATGCTGTCTCCTGCGTTGTTTATCAGTCCTTTTTCCACAAAGGCGAGAAATCTTCCTTTATAGCAGAAGTTGCCGCTTTTGTCTATGGAGAAATCACGGACGTGCATTTCGTATATAACTGCGTCTGCGTAGGACTCCATGGGCTTGGGGTGATAGTTATGCCAGCCTGCGGGATTGGTTTCCTCTAAATCTATGACCATTCCCATTGCGCCGTTTACCCCTGCGCTTCGGGCATAGATGTCTATAGTTTCCTCCACCATGTCGTCGTGGCGTATCTCATAGGTGTAGTATACCCCGTTAAGGTCGCCGTGGGCGGTCTTTTCCCACACGCCCTTTTTGCTCTTTTCCATGGGCATACGGCGGTAGGGCTTTTCATCGGTGCAGGTCCTGTACAGAAGTACAGCTGCGTCATTGGCAAGGGGTGACCAGACCTTGAACACGGTTTTGTCCTTTGAGTAATTTGCCCCCAGATCGTCCCCTGTGTAGGCGTATTTTTTATCTACATCGCTGAACATTTGCATAACCCTTTCCTTTTTTGATATCGGTAAAATAATATAACAATATTACTTTTATTATATAACATTTTTCGGGTTTTGTAAAGTCCCAATTTGAGGCGGCTTTTCTGTGCATTGAGACGATATTATCGTATCGCTCCGAAAATTATAATGGGATTTTTTGTGCAGGTATACGAAATTTTATTTTGCGAGAACTTTTGTTTTGAAAACGCTTGACATTTTGATACAAATGTGCTATAATATCATTGTCGGCGGAAAAAAATCCGCCCTGCCATTTGACAGGACGGAAAATAGGCTTTATTATACGTTTATCTCGGCGGATTCGTGGGTGAGATCCTTGTACTTTTCAAGCACAGGCTTTACGCACTCCTCAAGGAACTCCGATACCTGCTCGGAGCTTCTGCCCGTATAGTTCTCGGGAACAAGCACTGCTTCGATATCCTCACGCTTGAGACCGAAGGAGGGGTCTGCAAGGATACGGTCGATAAGGTCATTTTCAAGACCCTCTTCCTTTACCTGCTTGCCTGCTTCCATTGCGTAGGTGCGAATCTTCTCGTGAAGCTCCTGACGGTTGCCGCCCTTCTTTACGGCGTCCATCATAATGTTTTCCGAAGCCATAAAGGGAAGCTCCCTCATTATTCTCTGGCGTATTACCTTGGGGTATACGACGGGATTTGCGGTTACGTTTATCATAATGTTGAGGATAGCGTCGCAGGCAAGGAAGCCCTCGGCTACGGAAATTCTCTTGTTTGCGGAGTCATCGAGAGTTCTCTCAAACCACTGTGTGCCCGAGGTGAAGGCGGGGTTCAGGGTGTCGATGATAAGGTATCTTGCAAGGGCGGTTATTCTCTCGCAGCGCATGGGATTTCTCTTGTAGGGCATTGCGGAGGAGCCTATCTGATTTTTCTCAAAGGGCTCTTCCATTTCCTTGAAGTTCTGGAGTATTCTCATATCGTTGGCAAACTTCATTGCGGACTGGGCGATATTTCCGAGGGTGTTCACTATCTGAGAATCTATCTTTCTGGAATAGGTCTGACCCGAAACGGGTACAACGGCATCAAAGCCCATTTCCTCGGCAATCATTCGCTCAAGCTCCTTGACCTTTGCAGAGTCGCCTTCAAAAAGCTCCTTGAAGGAAGCCTGGGTGCCTGTGGTTCCCTTGGAGCCGAGAAGCTTCAGGTTCTTTATTCTGTACTCGAGTTCATCAAGGTCCATAAGCAGCTCGTTTATCCACAGAGTTGCTCTCTTGCCCACGGTGGTGAGCTGTGCGGGCTGGAGATGGGTATATGCGAGGGCGGGCATATCCTTATACTTTTCTGCAAATTCGGAAAGCTGTGCGATAACGGTGACAAGCTTCTTGAGTATTACCTGCATTGCGTCTCTCATAACGATGATGTCGGTATTGTCGCCCACATAGCAGGAGGTTGCGCCAAGGTGGATTATTCCTGCGGCTTTGGGGCAGACCTGTCCATAAGTGTAGACGTGAGCCATTACGTCGTGGCGCACAAGCTTCTCACGCTCTGCGGCGCACTCGTAGTCGATATTGTGGATATTTGCCTCAAGCTCGTCTACCTGCTCCTGTGTTACGGGGAGACCGAGCTTCATCTCCGCTCTTGCAAGTGCCACCCAGAGACGGCGCCAGGTGGTGAATTTTTTGTCGGCGGAGAAAATATACTGCATTTCCTTGCTTGCGTATCTTGTGCAGAAGGGGGATTCGTAGGTGCTTGTATCCTTCATTGTTTATAACATCCTTTCGGGGCTTGAAATTATGTTATTATTATATCACATATTGGCGGGAATGTCAAATGCGGGTGACGCCCCGCGGCGAGGCGGGTGACGACCCGCGGCGAGACGTTCTATAGTTTGCTCGGGCGGCATACTGTCGGCTCGGTAACGATACAAATATGTGAAATTGTTTTACAAAATCCTGTAGGGGACGGGGTTCCCGTCCCGCTTTCTTTATTATTTATTCTTTTTGATTTAAAAAAGGTAATCATTATTAAAGAATAGAGAATAAATAATAAAGAATAAAGTAAGAAAATCTCTCCCCGCTTTTCAGAGGGGAGAGACACGAATAAGTACGTTTTAAATATCAATAATTGTCGCAGCTTACTTCAAAGTAGCTCTGAGGGTGATTGCATACGGGGCAGACCTCGGGTGCCTTGGTGCCTACTACGATATGTCCGCAGTTGCGGCATTCCCAGACCTTGACCTCGCTCTTTTCAAATACTGCGGCGGTCTCAACATTTTTGAGCAGTGCGCGGTAACGCTCCTCGTGACGCTTCTCGATCTCGCCTACCATACGGAATTTCTTTGCAAGCTCGGGGAAGCCCTCCTCCTCGGCGGTCTTTGCAAAGCCCTCGTACATATCTGTCCACTCGTAATTCTCTCCGTCCGCTGCGGCTGCAAGGTTATCGGCTGTGCTGCCTATGCCCTGAAGCTCCTTGAACCACATTTTTGCGTGCTCCTTCTCGTTGTCGGCAGTTTTGAGGAAAATTGCGGCTATCTGCTCATAGCCCTCCTTCTTTGCTACGGAGGAGAAATATGTATATTTGTTTCTTGCCTGAGACTCGCCTGCAAATGCTGTCTCAAGATTTTTTTCGGTCTGTGTTCCTGCGTATTTTGATGCCATATTTATGACCATCCTTTCCTGCGGAAGACACGCTTATTGCGTTCTGCCATATTTATTCTTTATATTATACTGTATTTTGTGAAAAATGTCAAGAGATTTGGACGAAAAATTATGGAGAACGGGGAACACGGCATAAAGAATAAATAATAAAGAAAAAAAGCTCCGCCCGTTTTTTATAACGAGCGGAACTTGCACATTACTCGTATCTCAGAGCCTCGATGGGGTCAAGCTTTGCCGCACGGTTTGCGGGGTAATAGCCGAAGAATACGCCTATTGCCATTGAGAAGCCCACTGCAAGGACTATGGAGCCAATGGTGGGGGGAGCTGTTGTTCCCACGATAAGTCCTGCGATGTTTCCGAGCAGTATTCCGAAAAGTATTCCTATCACGCCGCCGATAAGGCAAATAATAATGGACTCCACGATAAACTGCATTCTGATAGCGGAATTTGGTGCGCCCATTGCCTTTCTTACGCCGATCTCCCTGGTTCTCTCCGTTACCGATACAAGCATTATGTTCATAACGCCGATACCGCCTACGAGAAGAGATATTCCTGCAATTACCGAGATCGCAAGCTGGAGCATTCCAAGCACCTGATCTATCATATCCATCTGGGACTGGGCTGTCATATACATTATCTCGATGGAGTCATTGTCACGGTAGTAGCCGTTATTAAGGAAATCTGTTACCGCGGTGCTGAAGCTTTCTGCGTCAACACCTGTTTTTGTATTGACATAAAAGTAGTAAAATCTGTCCTCATTTGTGCCCTGAAAACGGTTGAAGGTGGTGTAGGGCATATATATCTCGCTGTTCCAGTCCTCGCCCATCATATTTACCATTGCCGACATCATTCCCGAAAGCTGATACTGATATACGCCTACGATGGTCAGATCGATCATATTGCCGTCGTTCATTGTGAGGGCGATGGTCTTGCCTATGGCTCCTCTTTCCGAGCCGAATATCTTCTTTGCCTGCTTGTCGGAGATAACGCAGGTGCTTCGGAACTGCTCGCAGTCCTTGTCGGTTACGTAGCGGCCTGCGATCACCTTTGTCATACTCTGCTTGATATATCCGGGGTTTACGCCGTAAAGGGTGATATCATAGTCCTTGCGGCGGATATTCATTTTGCCCGAGCTGCTGCCCGAGTTTACTGCCACAACGTCGATATCGTCCGAAAATCTCTGCTCTACGTCCTTTATCATATCTGCGGTGATGAAGTCCTCGTCCATAATGTAGTCACGCTGAGCGTCGTCCTTCATATTGAGCTGAAAGGCTACCAGATTTGCGCCGCCCTGGGAATTGAAGATATCCATTACGCTGTTTTCCATAATGCTTCCAAGGGTGCTTATGGCGATAACTGAGCCGATACCGATGATTATTCCCAGCATTGTGAGGAATGCTCGCATTTTATTTGAGCGAAGTCCCGAGATGGCAAGGAGCACATTTTCGAAAAATCCCATTATGCCTCAGCCTCCTCTCGGGGAATATTCCTGTTTCCCGTATCTCCGATGATGTTTCCGTCGGAGATGGTGATTATTCTGTCCGTTTCCTCCGCAAGCTCGTTGTTATGGGTGATAAGGACGATGGTCTTGCCCTGTTCCTTGTGGAGCTTGTGGAAAAGGTCCATTACAAGTCTGCCTGTTTTGCTGTCAAGCGCTCCCGTAGGCTCATCGGCAAGGATTATGGCAGGGTCGTTCGCCATTGCTCTTGCTATGGCGATACGCTGCTTCTGACCGCCCGAAAGCTCATTGGGCATATGACCTGCACGGTCGGACATCTCAACTATCTCAAGCAGCTCCTTTGCCCTTTCACGGCGCTGCTTTGCGGGTATTCCGCCGTAGAGCATAGGCAGCTCGATGTTTTTGAGCGCCGATGTTCTTGCTATGAGGTTAAAGGTCTGGAACACGAAGCCTATCTGCTTGTTTCTTATTGCCGAAAGCTCCTTGTCGTTGGCTCTCGACACGTCTACGCCGTCAAGGAAATAGCTTCCCGAGGTGGGACGGTCAAGGGCTCCGATTATATTCATAAGGGTGGATTTTCCCGAACCCGACTGTCCCACGATGGAGACAAATTCTCCCTTGGGGACATTGAAGGTCATTCCGTGAAGTATCTCCAGCTCGTTGGGTGTGCCCACATAGAAGCTTTTTACGATATCCTTTGCGCAGATAACGTATTTTGAGGCTTCCACGGGTACTGCGGAACTCCCGTAGCTGTAGGTGGGAGGGGTGTTGTTTTTCTTCATCTGCAAGTCACCCCACATTATTCGGCTGCTGCGCTCTGTACCGCTTCACCAAGCGCACTGGTGATGATGACCATTCCGCCGTCGGTAACGTCGCCTGCGTTGGAGATAAGCTCCATTCCTTCGGTAAGCTCGTCGGAGGATATCTCCACCTCTGCATCGCTTTCAAAGCCTGTTTCAACATTTATCCTTCTTGCGGTGGCGGTGCCGTTTCCGCCCTCTATCATATCGGCGGTGTAAACATAGCTCTGTCCGTCTGCGTCCTCGACTATTGCATCGTAGGTAACGGCGAATACGTTCTCGGCGCTGCCTGTTACGGCGGCACACTTTGCGGTCATTCCGATAAGTACGCCCTTATCCTTTGTGCCGTGAATGAGAACTTCAACCTCGAAGGACGCGGTGCCGTCGCTTTTGCCGTTGGCTGCCTTTACGCCTGTGGGGGCTATCTTGCTGATAACGCCGTCAAATTCTGCGTTGTTAAGGGAGGGGATAGTGACTGTTACCTTCATATCGGGCTTTAAGTTACTTACGTTATATTCCTTTACTGTTGCTGTCATCCTGAGATTGTCAAGGTCCTCGATTATAAACAGGGTGCCTGCCGCGGGGGAGCCTTCAACAGCGTTTACCGCTGTTACCGTACCGTCGCAGGGAGCCTTTATAACGCAGTCGTCAAGCTTATCTTTAAGTATCTCGAGGCTGATAAGCTGAGAGTCGTTTGCGGAAAGCACCTTTTCCCTGTCTGCCTGAGCCTTGAGGGTGGCAAGGGTGGAATCGGCATTTTTGAGAGCAAGCTCATAGCTTTCCCTTGCGGTGTCATATGCGGTCTGTGCGTCATCTACTGCCTCTTTGTAGTTCTTGATGGAGGTATCGTTGCCCTCCTCGATGGACTTGAGGGTGTTCTTTGCGTTCTCATAGCTTGTTTTTGCACGCTCATAGGTGCGCTCGGCGTTTTTAAGAGCTACGGAATTTGCGGAGTCAATGTCAGCCTTTGCCTTTGTGTATGCCTCGAGAGCGTCCTCATAGGTGTCCTCGGTGGTCTCTACATCGTATTTTGCTTCAAGCTCTGCAAGCTTGGTCTTGGCTTCGGTGAGCTTCTGCTGGGCGTCTGTTACTGTTGCGGCGGAAACTGAGGCAGCGTCATATTCAAGCATTGAAGAGAAATATGTATAGTTGGAAAGAGCGTTCTCGTATTCTTCTCTTGCCTTCCTAAGCTCTTCACTCTTTATGGAGCTGTAGCGTGTGTTGTATTCCTTCTTTGCGTCCTCGTAGGCTTCCTTTAATGCCTTGATATCGCTGTAATCCTCGTTTTCCTTGTCGTTCTTTGCTTCAAGGTAATCTGCCTTTGCACACTCAAGCTCGTAGGCTGCGGACTCTACGCCCTTCTGTGCGCTTACAAGCTGGCTGTCACGGTCGCTGCCCTGGATATCGAGCTGCTCGTCATATTTTTCCTGAGCCTTTCTGAGAGCTTCCTCCGCATTATCGAGAGACAGCTTTGCGTTTCTTATTTCGGGATAGGAGCCGTCGCTTATCTGGGCAAGCGCCTCATTGTAATTCTTCTCGGCGGTGCTGAGAGAATACTCGGTGTTCGCATTGCTGCTGTCGAGAGTGCTCTGCTGCTGGAGTATCTGGTCCTGAAGGTCGCTTGAATCAAGGACCGCAAGCACATCTCCTGCCTTGACCTTATCACCCACCTCAACGTTGATGCTTTCCACGTTATAGCCAAGCTTTGAGCTTACCTGCTTGAAGTTCTGACTCTCCACAAGTCCGCTTACGGAGACCTTGTTTTCGATGGTCTTCTTCTCAAGGGGGAATGTATCGGACATCGTCATTCCGGACATCATTGATGCGCTGCTTATCATCATTACGATAAATGCGGCGATAAGCGCCAGTACGGCGATCACTATAATGACCTTGATCTTTGAGCCTTTTTTGCCCGCTTTCTTTTCTTTGCTCATAATACGTTTCCTTTCTTACGACATATCTTTCCGTTATGTGTGCTCGCTGTGCTTTCTTTCGGAAATGAGCCTTGCGGCGTCGCTTTCCGAATACCCCAGTCGCTTCATTGCGCCGAGAAAGGCTGTTATCTCCTTTTCGGCAAGCTCCTCTCTGAGCTGTGAAATGCGCTGTGGGTCATCGGTGATGAACCGCCCCGATGTTCTCTTTGAATAGACTATCCCGCGGTTTTCAAGCTCTGTGAGAGCCTTCTGCATGGTGTTGGGATTTACGTTTGCCTGTGAGGCAAATTCCCTTACCGACAGAAGCCTGTCACCGGGAGTAAGCATTCCCGAGGCTATCATCTGCTCAAGCTGCTTTACCACCTGTAAATAGATGGGCGTGTCGGGTGTAAATACCCAGTGCATTACGGTCCTCCTTTTCTTTGTATTATTGTTGTAATACAATAATACTACACAGTCGAGGATTTTGCAATTGCTGTAATGCACAAAGTTTTTTCAAACTTAACCCCGATTTTGGAAATTTATTACATCAGCGGCACAGAACTTTATTACTATACCATAGCTGAATTAAAACGGGAATTGTAATAAATTAAAATCAGATTAAAAAATCCCATATTGGGGGGTGAAACGTAATTTATGACGGAATTTGGTTATTTTTTTTGCGCATATTCTGTTGACATATCGGTGAAAAAGGTGTATTATTATTATTGAGTATATCTGTGCTGACGACCGCTGCGCCGTAACTGCAGGCAACGGTCATATGTATGCCGAAAGGAGCGGGGACTTCCCCGAAAGATAATATATGTATTTCGGAAGCGTTAAATTTTTCAGACATCTTATCCTGACGGTGGTATTCGGCTGGATAGGCATTGCCACCCTGCTGGCGGTTTTCTTCGGCGTCAAGTGCCACAAGCTTGAAAACGAGGAAAAGGAACCGATGACCATCGAGGAGCATATTTCCCGTATGACTGCCGAGGGCTACACTCTTGAGGAGATAGAGGCTGTTATTAGCAGAGGAAGCAGCCTTGCGGCGGAGGAGGATAATATCCCCGCAAATGTCCCTGTCATTGCGGAGGAGACTTCTCCCGTGAGCGAGACTGTTCCTTCGGAAGCTGTTTCTGAGGAAACAACGGCTGAAGCACCGCAAGCGGCTGACATATCCCTGCTTTACCCCGAAATGACCGCCCTGCGTTCGGGAAGCCCCGTTCGGGCGGCGGCAAGAGACGTTTTTCTCACCTTTGAGGGGGATCCTTCACCGAATATGTCGGATATTCTTATTATCCTTGACCGACAGAATGCTCATGCAGCATTTTTCCTTGACACTGCAGAGTGCGGCAGCGATGAAAAAGATACGGTAAGGCTCGCGGCTTCGAGAGGCAATTCCCTTGGCGTGCTTGCGGGAGCGGACAAGTCCTATCCCGACGCCGAAAGCTATCTTCACGATTTTTATGCTCTGTACAGCGGCATTTCCGAGATATCGGGAACGGCTCCCGTTCTTTACCGCATACCCGACAGTGCCGAAATGACTGCCGAAACAAGGCGGGAGATAGTTTCCGAGCTTGAAAGGCGGGGCTTTGTTTACTGCGATCACAATGTGGTTTCCGATGACAGGGCGCCCGACAGCGGCTGGCAGGAAATTTATGACAGAGTGACCTCCGGAGTTTTCCGCAACAAGATAGCCGAAAAGGGCAGCGTTGTGCTCCTTCACGGCGGCAGAGAGGACACAAATACCGTTTACACCGTTGAAGACATTATTTCCGATATGACCTCTCAGGGCTACTTATTCAAGGCTTATACGGAAAATACCGTAATATAAATATATATCCGTTTATGGAAGGATGAGAATAAAATGAGCTTAAAGGATAACTTTAATCAGGCCGTTAAAGAGATACTTAAAAAAGACGGTCTTGTTGGCGATAACCTTTCCAAAGGCTCCCGCAAAAAGACCGAGGTGGATAAATTTATGGGCGAGACTGCCGTTCCCGGCGGTTTTGGAGAAAGCCTTGCTCCCGGTGCGGACACCCCTGCCGAAAGCTACGGCACCGACTTTTCGGAGACTGCACAGCCCTCTGCCGAGGAATTCAGGCAGGCTGTACATAACAGGCAGAGTGCTGACCCCTTCGGAGAGGACGTGGCGGTAAACGAGCCTGCTCCCGCACCCGAAACACCTGCGGAAAACTATGGCAGATTTGAATATCAGACGGCGGCGGACAGCTTTGCGCCCCCTCCCACGCCTCCTCCCCCCGTAAGCCGTCCAAGCTACGGCGGCGGTTATAATCCTCCTCCCAGAACTCTCTCCGGCGGTTCGGCTTTCAGAGGCGGCAGACCTCCCGAGACCCCCTATTACGAGACTGAGGAGACTACCGTTATTTCCCGAAACACACGCATCAGCGGCGACATAAGCTCCTTTGCCAACATCAATGTTGAGGGCAGCGTTCAGGGAAACATCAAGCTTACCAAGAATATTGCCGTTTCGGGCAAGGTGGTGGGCAACATCGAGTGCAACAATGCTGTTATGGCAGGCGCTCAGATGCAGGGCAGCATTTCCTCCAAGGGTCAGGTCCAGATAGACCATGACAGTATTCTTTTAGGCGATATCGACACCCAGTATCTTGACCTTAACGGACGTATCCAGGGCAATGTTGAGGTCGGCGGCAAGGCGGAATTCAAAAATGATGCCATTATCGTGGGCGATATCACTGCTTCCACCATTTCCGTAATTGACGGAGCCATTATCCGCGGCTATGTCAATACAACATTTATGCAGGACAGCACATCTAACGTATTCCCCGAGGCTATCACCGTGGGAGACGCTTAATTTATCTGAAAGGACGGTCTGATATATGCCGGAAAATGATATCCTGAACGTAAATCCCGATCTGATAGGTGATTTTGAGCTTCCTCCTCTCCCCAAGCGCCCCGCAAAGCTTGAGAATGGCGTGGAGAAGCTTGATAATGAGCCTTCGGACAAGGAGATAGACGCAGAGCTTCCTCCTCTGCCCGAAAAAACGGTGGATAATTCTCTTGATGCCATCAATGACAAGGTGTCCTCAGATTCACTTAAAAATGCAGTCACCGAGGACGTTCCCGACGAGCTTGACGGGATAGATACAGATGATGATTTTGAGCTTCCTCCCCTTCCCGAGGTAAAGAAGGAGGAGAAGCCTTCCGATGACGACTTTATTATCGAGGAAGAGCCGCCCGAGGACGACGGTACGGACGAGACCTTCGATTTTTCCGATGATTACGACCTTCCCGAGCCTGATAAGAGTTCTCTTGTTCTTGAGGATCTTACCGCAAGCGTTAAGCCTATCCGTTCGGGACGTGAGGAATCTGCACGTAATATGCGTGAAGCCATCAAGATGAACGATCTTGCTATGGATGTGGGCAGCGGTCCTGTTCTTGACGATCTGAGCAATGAATACAAGGCTCCCGAAAATCAGGCTGCCGATCTTTTGGACAAGGAAAAGCTTGATGACGATCAGAAAAGGATACTACGTCAGCGTCTTAACGAAGACCTTGGCAAGCGCCCCGAGAATTTCAATGCCCGTGCCAGCCAGAACATTGCCAACAGGCTCCTTGAGGAAAAACGCCTCAAGATCGCAAAGAAGGGCTTTGCCATTT
The DNA here is from genome assembly GCA_017829005.1 of Oscillospiraceae bacterium. Classification (GTDB taxonomy): domain Bacteria; phylum Bacillota; class Clostridia; order Oscillospirales; family Ruminococcaceae; genus Huintestinicola. The sequence goes on from JAGAJF010000150.1 coordinate 65,473, forward strand.
CAATTATCCCAATACTTATGGGTCTTGCTTCCGCTGCTATATGCTTCTTTAAGCTTAACTGGGGCAATTACCAATGGTTCCCTTACGTTGCACCCTTTATGCTCCTTGCGGCACTTATGCTGCTGGTTAAGTCAAAGCATATGAAAATGCTTGCCGTTTCAATTTACGGCGTATGCGCTCTGATATATACAGGCGTGGGTCTGGTGCTTTTTACCCTGAACAACAGTATCAGCGACGGAATAGTCCATATTATTTTCGGCATTGCTGCCGTTGCACTGAATGTTATCTCCATTCTCATACTTATCAAGAATGAGGCGGTAAATACATATTATTCGGGCAATTTCAAAAAGAGATAAGCATAAAAATAACGGCTTCGGAACTCGTTTTCCGAAGCCGTTTCTATTATTCCTTGCCTACAGCATTTCTCAGCGCTCTCAGCTCCTCGGCGGTAAGCTCTCGCCATGTGCCGGGCTTTAACATTCCAAGCTTTACGGGGCCTATGGAGGTTCTGCGAAGTCTTACCACCTCAAGCCCTACAGCCTCGCACATACGGCGAATCTGCCTGTTTCTGCCCTCTCGTATGGTAATGCGCATTACACTTCTTTCGGGAGTGTCAAGCTCCACGTTTACCGTTGCGGGGAGGGTCATTCTGCCGTCAAGCTCCACTCCCTCGGTGAGATTTACTATCTGCTCGTCGGATATCTTTGAGTGTACGGTGACACGGTAGGTCTTGCTGATATGTCGGCTGGGGTGCATAATATCGTTGGCAAATTTGCCGTCATTGGTGAAAAGGAGCAGTCCCTCGGAGTTGAGGTCAAGCCTGCCTACGGGATATACTCTGTCCTCAACGCCTGTGAGCAGCTCGGTAACGCACCGTCTGTCCAGCTCGTCGGACATTGTGGTAACATATCCGCGGGGCTTGTTGAGCATAATGTATATCTTTCTCCGCTTTTTGGAGTAGCGCACTCTTTCGCCGTTTACTATGATAACGTCCCTGTCATTTGCCTTGTCTCCAAGCTTAGCGACCTTGCCGTTTACCTTGACAAGACCATTTGAAATAAGCTCCTCCGCTTTTCTTCGTGAGCATATTCCGCTGTCGGACAGAATTTTCTGAAGTCTTATTTTTTCCATAGCATTTTTCCTTTTTTATTTAAATAAAAGTTCCTTTACATAATCGAGGGCTTGGGTGATAAGAGGCGGCTTATAGCCCTCTCCGCCCTTTTGGAGCAGGCTTTCCGCCGATATGAGCGGTATCTCGTCTATCACCCTGCCGCCGCTTTTTACAGTCAGAATACCAAAGGTCTCGCCCTCGGAAACGGGGGCGTATATCATCTGCGGGACAGCAGCCGTAAATTCGGCACTTACTGTTTCTCCGTTAATTTTCGGCAGGATAATATCCCTTTGGGTCACAAGCTTTATGCTGTCCCTGTCTCCCCCCACAGCATTGCAGGAATAGGTCTTTGAGCCGATATTCACGCTTTCCGTTACACTAAAGCCGTAGTCAAAAAGCTTTGCATGGTCATTCCAGTCGTCGGGGGCATTAAGTGTAACACATATAAGCGTTACGCCGTTTCTTTCCGCCGCCGAAACAAGACACCGCCCCGCTTCATCGGTAAAGCCCGTCTTTACGCCGATACAGCCCTCGTATTTGCTCAGAAGCTTGTTTGTATTGGTAAGCCACCTGTCAAAAGGCGGGTTGCCGAACTGCAGCTTCATTGTTTTTGAGGAGCATATCTCTCTGAAATCGGGATTTTTCAGGGCATATGACGTAAGCAGAGCCATATCCGCAGCTGTGGAATAGTGCTTGTCATCGTGAAGTCCCGAGGGGGTCACGAAATGGGTGGAGGTCATTCCAAGCTTTGAAGCCTTGGCGTTCATCATATCCGCAAAGCCTTCAAATGAGCCGCCTACCCGTACCGCCGCACAGTTTGCCGCATCGTTTCCCGAGGGCAGGAGCATACCTATGCACAGGTCTCGCTTTGAAACAATGTCCCCCTCTCTCAGCCCCATTGAGGAGCCTTCCGTCTTTACGGCTTCGCTGTCCACTGTAAATTCGGTGTCAAGATCTCCGCTTTCAAGGGTCAGGATAGTTGACATTATCTTCGTGGTGCTTGCCATGGGCAGCCGTTCACGTTCGCATTTGCCCCACAAGACATTGCCCGTTGAAGCTTCTATGAGCACAGCCGCTTTTGCGGAAATATCTCCCGGGGCAGGCTTTGTATTTACGGCAAATACCCGGGCTGAGCAGATAAACGTTATGACCGCCGCCGTTAGCAGGGCGCACACCCTTTTTATTTTCATTTGTTCATTCCCCCGTGCAGTTCATAATGATATATTATTATGCTCGGGGGAGTGTAAAAATGTTAATCCTTGAAATCGAAATCCACGCCGTCGGTCATACCGCTTTCTATCATTTCCTCGGGCAGCTCGATATCATCGGTGTCACGGGAGTCTGCAATATCAGCGGTCTTTTTGTCCTTCAGCTTGTCATCATTCTTGTCCTTCTTGAAAAGACCTGCCACCTTGTTGAATACCTCGGGTACCATATTTACGATTGCAGAAGATGTGGAAACGTCAAGGTTCATCTGCATAAGCTGAACTTCGCCGTTTGATACAACCAGGAAGCCGAGAGGTGTAACGGTGATACCTGCGCCGCTGGCACCGCCGAAAAGCTCCTTGTCGGTCTTGCTGGGAAGGTCTGAGCCGCCCCCCGCAAAGCCATATGATACCTTTGAAACGGGGATTATGGTAACTCCGCCGTCAAGCTTTACGGGCTTGCCCATAATAGTGTTTGCGTCAGCCATTTCGTGGATCTTGTCCATAGAAGCGGTAATGAGTTCTTTTACCTTAGTGTCCATTTTAATTATCCTTTCCTAAAAAGCTCCATAACAGGAGAGTATTTTTTCTTGTTTGATATATATCCGAAGCCTACGGCAAATACCGCATTTATAAGGCTTGCAGGTCTGAGACGGACTTTACATTCACCGTCATATCTGCTCTTGTCGGCAGGGGTGTTGTAAAGACAGCTTATATTTACCGACCGCACCGACATTCCCACAAAGCATCGCAGGAACGATATGCCGTCATACACCGCAGCACCGATAGTTCCATAGGAAATGGCAGCCTTTGCGGCGTCCTCGTCGGCGGCGGCAAAGTCGATGATAACATCGTCAATGCGTATCTTGCTGCCGAAGCGTTTGAGAGGCTCGGTCACAAGCTCTATCAGGAGCATTACCGAGTTTTTCTTTTCGGTAAGCTCGTCAAGCTTTGCGCTTATCCGCTCAAGGAGAGGGAGTTTTTCCTCCTTGGGTGGCTTTTTCTTATCTGATGATCTTTCTTCTTTTGAGGAAGTGCTTTGCTTTTCGGTGGCTTTTTCTGTCCGTACCGTATAGGCTTTCGGGGGAGAGTCCTTCTCCGGCATATCCTCGGAGCTGTCCTCTGCCGCTGTTTCCTCCGAAACGGGGAGCGGCATCTCATTATTTGGCTTGTCCTTTCGCCGCTTTTTCTTTTTTGGCGGCTTTTCCTTTTTGGGATAAAGGCTCAAAAAAAGATATTTCACCTTTATATCAGCCTTGCCGCCGTAAAATCTGATATATGCCTCAACGGGAATATTCACCGTAAGCAGGATAATAAGTATCAGAGCGGCTATTATGATTAGAGCGATCATTGGGCAGTCCCTTCCTCAGTTATATCGGAACCGTCCTCATTATCCGTAAGGAGAGTGTCAAAATCCTCCTTCACGTGTCCCGGGAGAGGGGGGAGGTCGTCTATTGACTGCAGCCCGAAGCACCGCAGGAATACGGGAGTGGTCTTATAGGCTATGGGACGTCCGGGAACATCAAGCCTGCCCGCTTCCTCAAGGAGATTTTTCTCCACCAGAGAATTTACCACGCTGGAACTGTCTATCCCTCGGATATGCTCCACAAAGCTTTTGGTAACAGGCTGATTGTAGGCGATTATGGTAAGCACCTCCATAGCCGCAGGGGACAGGGGAGCGTTCTTTTTATTTTCCGCCGCCGCTTTGACACAGTCGTAATATTCGGTGCGCACCGCAAGCTGATAGCTGCCCCCAAGTCTCAGAACAGTAAGGGAGCTGTGATTTTCGGAGTAAGCGTCATTTAACATATCCGCAAGTTGGGATAGCGCCCCTTTTTCAACGCCAATGGCGGCAGAAAGCCTTTCGGGTTCTACAGGGTCGCCGCAGGCAAACAGCACTGCCTCCATTGCGGCAGCCTTACTTGTCAGCTTCATTTTCGCTCACTTCCTTTTCCTCTGTTTCCCATTCGGAAACGGTGTTCTCATTAAAGTCAATATCCGAAGCCGTATTGAACGTTACCTCGGTGTTGTCGTCATTTAAAAGTATTCTTCCCGTTTTGGTAAGCTCAAGCACCGCAAGAAACGCAGCCACTCTCTCCGAACGGTCGTTAATTCCCGAAAAAATCCCCTCAAGAGAGCATTTCCCCTCTTTGTAGAGCATTTTTAAAACCGTTACTATCTTTGAGGAAACAGAAACGAATTTCTTTGAAACTAACTTTGAAAATGCCGAAGGAGCAAGCTCGGGTGGCTTTTTTTCCTTCTTTATCTCCATGCCCCGATAGGCTTTAATAAGCTCCATAGGGTCATGGATCCGGCTGTAGGTGCAGTCCGCTTCTATTTCCATGGGCTTTTTAACGCTGTAAGCGTCACCCAGATATTTTTCCCTCATAAGCTCGGCAGCCGCCTTGCACATGGAATACTCGATAAGCCTGCCCTCAAGCTCTTTTTTGAGAGTTTCGGCTTCTTCCTTTCGGGGCAATAGGGAAACGGTCTTGATGTAAATGAGCCTTGCCGCCATTTCCAGAAATTCTCCCGCAATTTCCATATCCTGCTCCGCCATATGGGAAATATAGTCAAGATACTGCTCCACAAGGGTCATTATGGGGATATCGTTAATGTTCAGCTTGTGCTTTGAAATAAGGTGCAGCAGCAGGTCAAGGGGACCTTCAAACACCTCAAGCTTATATGAAATACTCATAATGCTCCGCCTGCCGTAACAGCTATCATAATATAGTCTACCCAGCGTGTAAGGATATCCATAATGTCAATGACCTTACCCTGCAAAAAGCCCAGCGGAGCATCAAGCAGACCCGAATAGATCAGGATAATAAGCACGATAAAGATGATATTTTCATACCTCATTATGGTAAAATACCATTTTTCGGGAAGCACGGCATTAAAGATCTTAGACCCGTCAAGGGGCGGTATGGGCAGGAAATTGAACACCGCAAGGGAGATATTTATAATTGTGACATACAGAAAAACCCAAGCCACCATCTGCATAGTGCTGTTGTCATTTACAACTCCTGTGATCGCCAGCACCTTGTAAACTATCATAGCCAGAAACGCCATAATAAAGTTTGAAGCAGGTCCCGCAAGGGAGGTAAGAACCATACCCTTCTTAGGATTTTTGAAATTTCTCGGGTCAACGCTAACAGGCTTGCCCCAGCCGAAGCCCACAAGAACCATCATCAGAGAACCCCAGAGAGTAAGGTGGGCAAAGGGGTTAAGGGTAATGCGCCCCTGCTGTCTGCCCGTATCGTCGCCCATTTTCTCAGCCACCCATGCGTGTGCGCACTCGTGAACGGGAACCGCAGTAAACAGCACCAGAGCCTTTATAAAATAATCAAGCACAGTTTCATTCATAGCAAATATCCTTTTTGAGAAATAAATATACACTTTAATTATACATTATAATTCCGGGAATTACAAGAGAAAATCGGAAAATTATTTAATATTGTCTGTATACAAAAAAATACCCTACAGTCTCCCGAAAAAGAGACCGCAGGGAAATACGTCATATCACCTTGATAAATGCCTCGGGATAATCTTTTTTCACAGATTGCAGGAACTTCTCGGCATTGTCTTTGGAGCCGAAAGCCCCCACCTGCACATAATACATTTTCTGCTTTGGGGCTTCTGAACTTACGGATAAAGCCGAACGCACCTTATCCTTGAGAGCCATAAAATCCTCGGGATGAGAGACGTACCATAAGGGACAATGCTTCCCCGTAACATCATAGTGCCTGATAATATCGTCGGCTGACAGTCCGAATTTGCGGCAAAGGTAAGTGCAAAGCTCTGCAAGACTGTCCTCGGTCGCCTTGTGAAATTTCCCCGTGTTGTCCGGGTGACAGCATTCAATGCTTATGCTGTACCCATTTGCCTGATTGGTGCAGTATGACCATTCGTCAGTGGGAATGCACTGGATTATCTCCCCCTCAAGCCCGATAATAAAATGCGCCGAAACATATCGTTCGTGAGTATTCTTGAGATTTTCAAAATAATCCCTGTTGTTTTTTGCCGTAGATTTGGGATTACCCACATAATGCACAGCGATCTTTGTGACCCTATCAAGCTTAATACCCGGGCGGCTGTATTTGTTCGGCGTAAGGAACATCTCGGTAATTTTCATTTCACATCACCCTTTCCGGAATTTCGTATCTGCTCCAGCACATCTATGAGCTTCGGCGGCAGCGGCAGACCCAGAGCAGTACAGTTTTCCAGCACCGAAATGCCCTCGTTGCCAATGTAATACATTGCCGTCACCGTCCTCGTCACATCACCGCTGCACAAAACGCATTTGTCAATATAGTGGGCGATACCGATAAGCAGCAGAATACACCCCTTGCGGACAATACCCCAGAAGCCCACCTCCGAGGACAATTTTTTCTGCTTCACCGCCACAGCCACACCGGTTATGTAATCGGCGCTGATGAACAGGATAAGCGCATACATTATCCCGTCCATACCGCCTAAAAACCCCGATACAGCGGTAACAATGCCGCCGAATATGATCTTCATAAATTCCGTAAATCTGTCCATATTTAAGCTCCCAGCTCCTTTCTCACTTCCCCGCGCCATTTTTCGGGCACATCGTCGATAGTCATTTTTCCGCATTTAATGCAGTAAACATAGATTTTAACCACCCATCATCACCACCCCTGCAAGTTCGGCAATTGCCGCAGCGAGTTCAGCGTTTGAAGGCGGCATAGGCTCGGGGACGGGCATATCCGCCGCCATTTCATCAGCAGAACGTTCGGAAATTTCGCCGTTTTCGTATTTATAACGATAGCACCCGTTTTCATCTGTCAGCGGCATAGGCAGATAATTCCCCTGAGCATGGGCGAATTTATCCCCGTCACCGCTGTCAATTTCTGTCCACCCCGAAAAATCGGAAATGAAAATTTCAGAATTAACAGCAGTTATCCGATTTTTGCTGTCGATTTTAATAAAAACACGCATATATATTCCC